>CAJQNF010000001.1 GCA_905479625.1 uncultured Flavobacteriaceae bacterium
TTGTACGTTTTAAATTTTTGGACAAAAAGTGAACTAAAAAATATGAGCGAAGAAACTAATAAAAATAAATATTCCGCAGATAGCATTCAGGCTTTAGAAGGCATGGAGCATGTTCGCATGAGACCATCAATGTACATTGGAGATGTGAGTTCTAGAGGGCTCCATCATCTCGTATATGAAGTTGTAGATAACTCCATAGATGAGGCCATGGCAGGGCACTGTGACAGAATAGATGTTTTTATAAACGAAAATAATTCCGTTAGCGTAAGAGACAATGGTAGAGGGATTCCTGTAGACAAACATGCAAAGGAAGGTGTTTCGGCCTTAGAAGTGGTCATGACCAAAATTGGAGCCGGAGGTAAATTTGACAAGGACTCTTATAAAGTTTCCGGTGGATTGCACGGTGTTGGGGTTTCAGTTGTGAATGCCTTATCAAATCAATTGAAAGCCACGGTTTTCAGAGATGGAAAAATCTGGCAACAGGAATACGAAAAAGGAAAGGCACTTTATCCGGTTAAACAAGTTGGCGATTCAGATGGCAACGGGACTGAAGTTACCTTTTTAGCAGATGATACTATTTTTCAGACGGAAATTCTTTACAGTTATGAGATCCTATCTGCAAGATTGCGTGAATTGTCATACTTGAATCAAGGTGTAACCATTTCAATAACCGACAAACGAAATAAAGATGAAGAAGGGAACTTTATTCATGAAGAGTATTACAGTGTTGACGGGCTCAAAGAATTTGTAAGATATCTGGACGCCACCAGGGAGCAACTCACCTCTGATGTGATCAGTATGGAAGGTGAAAAAAATGGTATTCCCGTAGAGGTTGCTATGGTATACAACACTTCATATACCGAAAACCTTCACTCCTATGTGAATAACATCAATACCCATGAGGGTGGAACGCATTTATCAGGATTTAGAAGAGGTCTAACACATACTTTGAAGAAATATGCTGAATCTTCAGGCTTATTAAGCAAACTGAAGTTTGATATTGCCGGTGATGATTTTCGTGAAGGTCTTACCGCCATTATTTCGGTTAAGGTCGCTGAGCCTCAGTTTGAGGGTCAGACAAAAACCAAACTTGGTAACAGGGATGTAAGTGCTGCCGTAAGTCAGGCTGTTGCTGAAATGCTCACAAACTATCTTGAAGAGAACCCTGATGATGCCAAAATCATTGTTCAAAAAGTAATTCTAGCAGCTCAAGCCAGACATGCTGCTACGAAAGCAAGAGAAATGGTTCAAAGAAAAACGGTAATGTCTGGAGGCGGATTGCCGGGTAAATTATCAGATTGCGCATGGAATGATCCTGAAAGATGCGAGATCTTTTTAGTTGAGGGTGATTCAGCGGGTGGTACTGCAAAACAAGGTCGTGACCGAAATTTCCAGGCTATTTTACCTTTAAGAGGTAAGATCCTGAACGTTGAAAAAGCCATGCAGCATAAAGTTTTTGAAAACGAAGAGATCAAAAGCATGTATACGGCACTCGGGGTTACTATCGGTACAGAAGAAGACCCCAGAGCTTTAAACCTTAGCAAACTGAGGTACCATAAAATCGTAATTATGTGTGATGCGGATGTTGATGGAAGTCATATCGCAACACTGATACTCACTTTTTTCTTCCGCTATATGCGTGAATTGGTTGAGAACGGTAATATTTATATTGCTGCCCCGCCATTATATTTAATCAAAAAAGGTGCAAAAAAAGAATATGCCTGGTCTGATGCAGATAGGGATTTGATCGTGGAAAAATTCGGTGGAGGAACTATTCAGCGATATAAAGGTCTTGGAGAGATGAATGCGGAACAATTGTGGGATACCACCATGAATCCAGATTTCAGAACGATGCGTCAGGTATCTATAGAAAATGGTACCGAAGCAGACAGGGTATTCTCAATGCTTATGGGAGATGATGTTCCCCCGAGGCGTGAATTTATCGAAAAACACGCGGTATACGCAAATATTGATATTTAAACACAAAAAGACCCAAGATCCTAAAAAAGGACTTGGGTCTTAAAAATTAGAACAAACATATTTAATTAATTATAAATTCTAGTAATATGAAAGTAACTATAGTTGGTGCAGGAGCTGTTGGAGCAAGTTGTGCCGAATACATCGCAATTAAGGATTTCGCCTCAGAGGTTGTCATCATTGACATTAAAGATAATTATGCAGAAGGAAAAGCTATGGATCTTATGCAAACCGCTTCTTTAAACGGATTTGACACCCTGATCACAGGTAGTACAAACGATTATTCCAAAACGGCAAATAGTGACATCGCTGTCATCACAAGTGGAATTCCACGTAAACCAGGTATGACCAGAGAAGAACTTATCGGTATCAACGCCGGTATTGTTAAGTCAGTGACACAAAGTGTTCTTGAGCACTCTCCTAATGTCATTTTTATCGTAGTGAGTAACCCTATGGACACCATGACCTATTTAACGCATAAAGCGCTTGGCATTGCTAAAAATCGCATCATAGGTATGGGAGGCGCACTTGACAGTGCAAGATTTAAATATCGCCTTGCTGAAGCATTAGGATGTCCTGCTTCTGATGTTGAAGGTATGGTCATCGGAGGGCACAGTGATACAGGTATGATCCCATTAACAAGTCTTGCCGTAAGAAATAGTGTTCCTGTAAGTAAGTTTTTATCAGAAGAAACGATCAATGAAGTTGCTGAAGCCACAAAGGTGGGAGGTGCTACATTGACTAAAATGTTAGGCACAAGTGCTTGGTATGCTCCAGGTGCTGCAGTATCATCTATGGTTCAGGCCATCGCATGTGATCATAAAAAAATGTTCCCTTGTTCTGCTCTTTTAGACGGAGAATATGGCCTGCATGATATCTCCATTGGAGTTCCTTGTATCATTGGAAAAAATGGTATCGAATCTATTGTAGAGCTTGATTTGAATGCTGCCGATAAAGCAAAGTTGCAAAACAGTGCTGAAGCAGTTCGAAATACAAACGGATTATTGGAAGAAACAGTGAGTTAATCTCTGTTTCCATATAAACCTAAAAGCCATGAATATATCAATTCATGGCTTTTTAACTTTTAAGATAATCCTGAAATTACCCCATTACTGTCAATAGACATTTTTTCTGAAGCCGGATGAGCAGGTAATCCAGGCATTCTCATCATTTTACCTAAAATTGGTATGAGAAAACCGGCTCCTGCCGCAATTTCTATTTCTCTTACGGTTACTTCAAAATTTTCTGGTCTGCCAATAAGGCTGTCATCATCAGAAAATGATTTTTGTGTTTTCGCCATACAGATGGCAAAATCATTAAAACCAAGTCTCTCAATTCTTCTCAGATTAAGTTGGGCCTTTTTATCATATGAAACACTTGTGGCACCATAAATTTCACGGGCAATCTTTTCAATTTTTTCCTTAACCGGTGACTTCCAATCATACAATGGTGTAAAACTAGACTGAGCACTCTCGACAACTTTCTTTACGGCTGACGCAAGTTCTCTAGTACCTTCTCCTCCTTTTGCCCAACCATTTGATACTACAGCTTCTACATCGAGCGCTTTACAAGCCTTGATGACCAGATCTACTTCCTCTTGTGTATCATTGGTAAAAGAATTAATCGCTACTACCGGTTGAATATTAAACTTTCTAATGTTTTCTATATGCTTTTCAAGATTGGCCATACCTTTTGCCACCATTTCTGGATTAGGTTCATTAACAGCGTCCTTTTTTGCCCCTCCATGATGTCTTAAAGCTCTTATAGTTGCCACTAATACAACAGCTTTTGGGCTTAAACCTGAGGCTGCACATTTAATATTCAAAAACTTTTCCGCCCCAAGGTCAGCGCCAAAACCAGCTTCAGTTACAACATACTTAGCTAGTGACAAGCCCATTTTTGTTGCCAAAATGGTATTGGTACCCTGCGCAATATTAGCAAATGGGCCACCATGAATAATGGCAGGATTTTTTTCAAGTGTTTGCACCAAATTAGGCTTGATCGCATCTTTCAATAAAATAGCCATCGCATTCTCTGCTTTCAAATCTCTGGCAAATACAGGCTTTTTATCATAGGTAAAACCGATAAAAATATCGCCAAGCCGCTTCTTTAGATCATCAAAACCGGAAGCCATGCAAAGAATTGCCATCACTTCAGAAGCGGGGGTTATATTAAACCCATCTTCCCTAGGCACTCCATTGGCCGTTCCTCCAAGGCCAATTGTGATACTTCTTAAAGATCTGTCATTCATGTCAATCACCCGTTTCCAAAAAATTGTTCTGGGATCAAGATTCAAATTCTCCGGTGCCTGTAAATTATTATCTACCAAAGCTGACAACAAATTGTTTGCTTTCTCCACCGCATTAAAATCACCTGTGAAGTGAAGGTTTATATCCTCCATAGGAACCACCTGCGAATAGCCACCTCCTGCTGCTCCGCCCTTGATGCCAAAAACAGGCCCTAAAGACGGCTCTCTTAAAACTACTGTAGCCTGTTCTCCAATTTTATTAAGCCCTTCGGTTAGTCCAATAGACACTGTGGTTTTCCCTTCTCCGGCCGGAGTTGGTGTAATAGCGGTAACTAAAATGAGGTTATTTTGTGCCGCCTTTTCTTCATCAATCAGATCAAGTGGCAGTTTTGCTTTGAATTTTCCATACATCTCAAGATCATCTTCCTGAATTTTTAATTTTGAAGCAATTTCCTTTATGTGAATCAAGGTTGTATTTTGCGCTATATCAATGTCTGTTTTGTATTCCATTTTTCGATATTATTTGTATGACTAAAGTACTAAAAAAACTGTCTAAAACTAATGGCAGGATTGCCCCAAAATTTAGGACATATTCCTTTCAAAGCTAAATCTTTTGAGTATATTTGCCCGATTATATCAAAAATAAGATTTTAAATTAGATAGGAATGCAAAACAAGGGACTTATTAGATTATTTGCTGTCATTTTGAGTGTGGTATGTCTATACCAACTGTCATTCACATGGTTTGCAAAAAATGTTGAGAAAGATGCCGTTATATACGCTGAAACGAATGCTGATGCCTCAGACGCCGAAGAGTTAGGAATTCTGGAAAGACAATATTTGGACTCCGTAGGGAATACACCTGTGTTGAATCTAGGTTTTACAGAATTTACCTATGATGAAGTGAAAGAAAAAGAGATCAATCTAGGACTTGACCTTAAAGGAGGTATCAATGCGGTTTTAGAGGTATCTGTTAGAGATATATTATTCGGTTTATCAAACGAATCTAAAGAGCCTGTTTTCAATGAGGCACTTAATAACGCCACGAAAGCACAAAAAGATAGCGACAAAGATTATTTACAATTGTTCTATGAAGCATTTGATGCGGCCAGCGATGGTTCTGTCAAATTAAGTGACCCAAGTATATTCGGGAATAAATCTTTGAAAGACAAGATCAATTTCAAGATGACTGATGATGAGGTTAAGCCTATTCTGGAAGAAGAAGTAAAAGGTTCTATAAACACCGCTTTTGAAGTGTTAAGAAGTCGGATTGACCGTTTTGGGGTAACACAACCCAACATCCAAAGAATTGGAGAATCGGGAAGAATCCTTATTGAACTTCCGGGCGCTAAGGATATTGACCGTGTAAGAAAACTATTGCAGAGTACAGCTGAATTACAATTCTGGGAAGTGTATACCAATCAGGATTTATCACAATTCTTTTTATCTGCCAATACAACTCTTGCTGAAATTCTGAAAGTTGATGAAGTAGCGGTTGAGCAGGACTCAGCTCAGGCTAAGGATGATGAAATTGACGACCTTTTAGGAGAAGTAAAAGATTCTGTGGATTTTGAAACCACCAACCCATTATTTAGCAAATTATTCGTTCGCTTTCCACAAAATCAAAACGATATCAGTTCTATTATAGCAACTGCCAGCGTTAAAGATACAGCTGCGATCAACGAATATCTTGCCATGCAAGAGGTCCGAACTCTTTTACCGAATGAACTTAAATATACCAAATTTGCCTGGGACGTAAAGGCTAATAACGACTTTATCAACCTATATGCATTAAAATCAAATCGTAATGATGAAGCTCCAATTCAAGGAGATGTCATTTCAGATGCTTCACAGGTATTTGATCAGCTGGGAGCTAATCCTGAGGTCAGTATGACAATGAACAGTAAGGGGACTAAGCAATGGGCAAAAATGACAACTGCGAATGTTGGAAAATTTGTCGCAGTAGTTCTTGATGACTATGTGTACTCAGCACCTCGTGTTAACGATGCGATTACTACAGGAAGAACATCTATTTCGGGACAATTTAGCATTGATGAAGCTCAGGATTTAGCCAATGCATTAAAATCTGGTAAACTTCCTGCTGCTGCAAGAATTATTCAATCAGATGTAGTTGGGCCTTCTTTAGGACAAGAGGCCATTAATAGTGGTACCTATTCATTTATTATTGCCCTTATTATCGTATTACTATGGATGTTGTTTTATTATGGTAAAGCCGGAATTTTCTCTGACATTGCCTTGGCACTAAACATTCTTTTCATATTTGGTGTCCTCGCTTCTTTCGGAGCTGTGTTAACGCTTCCTGGGATAGCCGGTATTGTCTTGACCATTGGTATGTCTGTTGATGCGAACGTACTGATCTATGAAAGAATTAAAGAAGAATTAAATAAAGGTAAAGGATTAAAAGAAGCTATCAATGATGGTTTTGGGGGAGCACTTTCATCAATTCTCGATGCAAACGTGACGACATTACTTACAGGTATCATTCTTTATATATTCGGTACAGGACCAGTTAAAGGTTTTGCCACTACCTTAATGATCGGTATTGTAACTTCTTTATTCTCGGCAATTTTTATCACGAGATTATTGATCGAATGGTATGTGAATAAAGAAAATCAACTTACTTTCAATACCAATATCACAAAGAACTGGTTTAAAAATATAGATGTCGATTTTCTTAAGAAAAGAAAAATGTCTTATATGATCTCTGGAATCATTTTGATTATTGGATTGGGATCACTTTTCACAAATGGTTTGAACTATGGGGTTGACTTTAAAGGTGGTCGTACCTATACAGTGAGGTTTGCAGAAAATGTAAGCCCTCCTGAAATTGCAAATAGTTTAAAAGTTGGATTTGGAAGCTCACCTGAAGTGAAGACATTTGGTTCATCAAATCAATTGAAGATCACAACCAAATATAAGATTGATGATTATGGTGTTACTGTTGAGGACGAAATACAACAATTATTGTATAACGGATTAACTCCTTACATCCCTCAGGAAATCAGCTATGAGAGCTTTAAAAGAGCTGAGAATGAGCAAAACATAGGTATTATGGAATTCTATATGGTAGGTCCTACCATTGCTGATGATATCAAGCAATCTGCTTTCTGGGCTATTATTGGTTCTTTGATTGTCGTCTTTTTGTATATACTGATCAGATTTAGAAAATGGCAATTCAGTTTAGGTGCAGTTGCTGCTGTATTCCATGATGTCTTGATCGTTCTATCTATTTTCTCCTTATTCTATAAGATATTGCCTTTTGATATGGAAATCGGACAATCATTTATTGCAGCTATCCTGACAGTAGTTGGATACTCCTTGAATGATACGGTGGTGATCTTTGACCGTATTAGAGAGTTTAGCAATAAACATCCTAAGTGGGAATATTCAAGAACAGTAAATACGGCGCTAAGTAGTACTTTAGGAAGAACAGTAAACACTTCTTTGACTACCTTAATTGTATTGTTAGCCATCTTTATTTTTGGAGGTGACTCGATCAAAGGATTTATGTTTGCCTTGATTATTGGTGTTATTGTAGGTACCTACTCATCTTTGTTCATAGCTTCGCCAATCATGTATGATACATCTAAAAAGTTAGATGAAAAGAATAAAAGCTAAAAGCTGATCCTTCTTTACAGGATTTAATTGATATAAAAACCTTTTAGGAGATATTTCCTGAAAGGTTTTTAGTTTTTACCTATTTTTGCATTTTCTTTCAAATTCATGATGTTTGATCATCGTATTATTTGATTAAAACCAGTTAATTAACAATGGAAAGCATTCAAATTCACGATAAACAATTTGTTCCGTTTATCAATAGAGATAAGATCAGTCGATATGTAGAATTTCTGGCCAATCAGATTGCAGAAGATATTGGTCCCGATGAAGTTCCTATATTTATTGGAATTCTTAACGGTTCATTTATGTTCGCAGCGGATTTTGTAAGAAATTACCCTAATGATTGTCATATCACCTTTGTTAAGATGGCTTCTTATGAAGGTGTCAATTCAACTGGTAAAATCAAGCATCTGGTAGGTATAAATGAAGATCTGACGGGGAAAACAGTGGTCATACTTGAGGATATTATTGACACAGGTAATACCCTTGCTGAAATTTATGAGATCTTTCGCGATAAAAAAGTGAAAAAACTGCTGATCGCTACCCTGTTTTTTAAGCCTGATGTGTTTAGAAAAGAATTACCGATAGATTATATTGGTAAATCAATTGAAGATAAGTTTATTGTGGGTTATGGATTGGATTATGACGGACTTGGAAGAAACCTTCCTGACATCTATCAATTAAAATTATAAGTTGAAAAATTCAGAAATACAGATATAATTTATTTAGCATGAAAAATATAGTATTGTTCGGACCTCCCGGAGCAGGAAAAGGAACTCAAGCAGATTTATTAAAGATTAAATACGGTTTAATTCATATCTCTACGGGTGATGTTTTTAGGTTTAACATTAAAAATGAAACTGAATTAGGCATTTTGGCAAAATCCTATATGGATAAAGGAAACCTTGTCCCTGATCAGGTGACTATCGATATGTTGAAAGCCGAAGTAAATAATAATCCTGAATCCAAAGGTTTTATCTTTGATGGGTTTCCAAGAACAGAATCACAAGCTGCATCGCTTGACAAATTCCTGCAGGGAAAAAATACAAGTATCAGTGGTATGGTAGCTCTAGAAGTTCCTGAAAACCTACTTGTGGAAAGATTATTGAACAGAGGGAAAACCAGTGGACGACCAGATGATCAGGACGAAAGTAAGATTAGGAATCGTTTTAATGAATACGAGTCGAAAACTGCCATTTTAAAGGACTATTATCAAAAACAAAATAAGTATTTTGGGGTTGATGGTGTAGGCTCTATACATGACATTACCTCTAAGTTGGAAGAGGTAATAGATACGCTGTAGCGGATAAACCGTTGTTGCGAATTAATCTCTTGATCACACGTTATGACTGAAGGAAATTTTGTTGATTATATTAAGATTTTTGCTTCTTCCGGAAAAGGAGGCAAAGGTTCTGTGCATTTGCATAGGGAAAAATACATCACAAAAGGAGGCCCTGATGGTGGTGATGGTGGTCGTGGAGGACACGTGATCCTCAGGGGCGACAAGAATATGTGGACCCTGTTTCACCTGAAGTTCAAAAAACATTTTAAGGCTGAACACGGTGGTGCCGGAAGTAAAAACAGAAGTACGGGAAAAGACGGTGAAGATATTTACGTGAATGTACCTCTTGGAACTATCGTTAAGGACGGTGAAACTCAAGAAGTGCTTTTTGAGATCACAGATGAAGGACAGGAAATAATTCTTGCTGAAGGAGGAATGGGAGGACGTGGAAACTGGCACTTCAGGTCCTCAACAAATCAAACACCCAGATATGCACAACCTGGCGTTGATGGTTCAGAAGGATGGTATCAGTTTGAGTTAAAACTACTTGCTGACGTTGGCCTTGTTGGCTTTCCAAATGCCGGAAAATCTACTTTACTATCGGTCATCACTTCCGCCAAGCCGAAAATAGCCGATTATGAATTTACGACCTTAAAACCCAATTTAGGTATTGTGGAATATCGCAATTTCAAAAGTTTTGTCATGGCAGATATACCGGGTATCATTGAGGGCGCAGCAGAAGGAAAAGGCCTCGGACATCGCTTTCTCAGACATATTGAAAGAAACTCAAGTTTGTTGTTTATGGTTCCCGCGGATAGCGATAATATCCAAAAAGAATATGACATTCTTCTGAACGAACTAAAGAAGCATAATCCTGAATTACTCGATAAAGATAGATTACTGGCGATCTCCAAATCTGACATGCTCGATGAAGAATTAAAAACCGCATTGATTCCGGAAATTCCGAAAGATCTACCACACGTATTTATTTCATCACTGGATCAAACCGGGCTAACAGAATTAAAAGACAAGCTTTGGGAAATGCTGAATGAAGACATTGATTAAAGCATAAAATAATCCCTTGAGTCATAAACCCATTTAGAATACTTTATTAAATGGAACAATTGTTTTCACTTCTTACGCTATTCGCTATTCTTTGATCTCAAACAAACCCGAGAGTAAGGTTTCTATATTATAGAACAGGAATATGACAAGTATTAAAATAACAAGCAAAATAATGGCCTTGATATAATTGGGCCGTTTACGCTTTACGAATTTAGCATCAGTCATAATATCAATCTTTTACTGCTCCTCTAAGTTAGTATTTTTATAGCCTTGAAGCAAATAAATATAGCCGTATTCAACAGTTCTCCCCGAACGTTGTACGGGAAATTCCTTTAACAGTTTCATCTGATCAAAATACGAATTCATGACTTTTTCAGGGTCTTTAAAATTTCTGCTGTAGGTGATATAAATGCCATTCTGACCCATTGTCATGGGCGGCATAGATTGATTGATCCAATAGTATTTATGCATGTCTTTCATACCGCCAAGAACATACAGGTTTTTCCCCATTGGATGTGCCACATAATAGTATAAATGAGATCCCGGGTACCACTTATTGGATATAATAGGCAGGCTTGCTAATTCCGGTTGTTCAGCTTCCAGAGCGGTCAATTCATGTTTAAACTGATCCCAGCCATACATGTCTAATGTAGGATCGTTTTTCCCTAATTTTATTTTTTCTTGTTCAGAAATAGTTGCGTCAATGCCCCAACCTTTATTTACTACTCCGGCAGCGATCATCATCAAAGAAAAAATCAAGGTTACAGTCACAACCAAAACAGGAGTGCTTCGTCGTTCAGAAATATGAGCAGCCGCTAAAATGGCCAAAGACAAAAATGCAACTCCTGACCAATGAGGAAGGGTATCCCTGTAAAGAGAAAAGAAAAGGGTCGTCAATATAAGCGGCACGCTAATAAACAGCAGTAATCTAAAATACGGCAGCGCTACAAATTTATTCTTTTTAAAAGCGAAAAGTGCCATTAAAATAACGATATAGTTATAAGGATTGTTATAGGCAATCTGCCCTACAACCTCCCTTACAAATGAATCCAGTTGAAAGTCAAGACTAAACAAGGTCACCCGCTCTGAATGATAACTCACCCCGCTAAAACTATGCAGGTAATTCCAGTAATAAATGATAAAGAGGATAAGAACCGTAAAGCACAAATTCAGGTACAGCACGGGATTCTTAAGTTGATCTCTTTTATAAAGTAGCCAAAACAAGCCATAGCCGAAAAGAAGATAAACCGCTTGATATTTGGCATAAATTCCAAGTGAAACACTGATCAAAGACAGACTGAGAAATAAATTTATTTTTCGTTTTTCGGTAGCTTTTTGATATTTGATAAAAAACAACAGGGAGGTCATCCAAAACAAGACCATGGGTCCGTCAGGCATGATAAAAAGTCCACTGATAATAAACCCATAGATACTTGTATTAAAAAGGACAGCAGCTATAAGTCCTGTTCTTTCATCCTTGATCTCTTTACCTATGTAAAACATTAGAAGGGTGCTAAGTGTACCAGAGACAATAAAGCCAAGTCGCAGGGCTAATTCTGATTCAAAAAACAGGTTCAGGGAAAACAGTTGTTCAAAAAACCCAACCATAGGTGGATGGTCAAAATGGCTCCAGTCAGGATACTTCGCATAGGTCCAGTAATATACTTCATCATTACCAAGCTGTATGCTGTCGCCGATCACCAACCTGATCACAGTAGAAATGAGTATAAGTATACCCAGCTTTTGTTTATTGCTCATGTTTTCGGCCAACTAATTGTAACAAATTTTTATCGATCCAAGGCGCCTTTTTAAATACGCTTATATTGTCTACAATTGAACAACTAAATGCCGCGATCAGGCTGCCAATGATGGCTCCGGAAAAAATATCTCCCAAAAAATGTTGCGATAAATATACCCTGGAATAACCTGCAAGTAGGGCAATCATCACAAATAGAAATTTCAGGTAATTTTTTTTAGTTATCAGTACGAGGATCATAAATATGGCGAAAGCAGTGATCGTATGCCCTGATGGGAAACTATTCCAGGCATGCATTTTTACGCCCTCAACTAAATGAAGGACTTCCTCATTTTCAAAATATTTTGTAGGTCTTGGCATTCCATTAAAAATGAGCTGTTTGGTTATAAAAACAAAGATCAGCGTCATGAGAGCTGCCAGCAGCTCATACAATGCCCAACGAAATTTAACAAAAGCCAAAATAACTATGACTACTGCAAATACGGCTCCATCTCCAAGATGGGTTATATATTTAAAAAAAGTATCTGCCATGGGAGAGTGCCATTGGTTTACCAACATATGTGAAGGGCCTTTCCCATAACGGAGCATCAAAAAAAGTATCCCTGAAAGAAACGGAACCATCAAAAATAAGACGCTTTTTTCTCTGATGAGCTGATTTAAATATTTCACTTTTCTATCAATTTAAACATGTCATATGTTGCATTTATAATGCCGTATCAAGCTGTTTGGTTCCCCTGAGCATTTCTCTTTTCCCCGGAGGGCCCGGCAATCTTTCTACTTTAAATCCGACAGCCTGCATAGCTCTTCTCACACTTCCTTTAGCCGCATAAGTTACAATTATACCCTTATCTTTCAAAGCATCATACATCTTCTTAAAAATGGTCTCAGTCCATAATTCAGGCTGAACTCTTGCCCCAAAGGCATCAAAATAGATCAAGTCAGCAAAATCGTCGTCCTGATAGTCCTCAAACATGATTTCTCTTTTAATCAATTTGAAATTTGGACCGATACCTGCCGGTTCATTCCAATCAGAGGTTTGTATAATTTGATAGGCCTCAGACTCTTTTAGCGCCTTGAGCTGCTCCAAGTGATTTAATTCAAAGATCAGTTTGGTTTCCAATGGATAGCCTTCAAGGCCTAGATAGTCAATTGTAAGATCTCTTTTTTTTGCTTCAAGATAAGTGATCATGCAATTCAGGCCGGTCCCGAAACCCATTTCAAGTATATGAAGTTTACTCCCCTCATTAAAAAGATCCAATCCACTCTTTATAAATACGTGATAGGCCTCTTGAATCGCCCCGTGCTTTGAATGATAATTTTCATCCCATTCAGGCAAATAAACACTCGAGGAGCCGTCTGAAGTTTGTATGATTTTTCTTTCCATTTAATTGAAATCGGAGCAAAGGTAAAGAATTAAAATCCTTTGAATAGTCAGCACTCGTAGAATTAACGGCAGTCCAAGTCTTTGGCAAATAATATGAGTTTTGATTTTCTTTAAAAGGAGTCTAAAATAATGCCCGTTTCATGGCATAAAAAAAGGACATTTCTACATTTTTTGAGCGATAATAAGTACTTTTGTCAAAAATATCAGCATCATGAGTTTAGAAGTAAGTCATAAGATCACCATAGAAAAGACAAAGAATTCAAAAATCAGTCAGGTAGATTTTAACAACCTGCCTTTTGGACAGGTCTATACAGATCATATGCTCGTTTGTGATTATGAAAACGGCCAATGGAGTAGTCCTAAAATAGTACCGTATCAAAATATAAGTCTGGATCCGTCTGCAAAAATATTTCATTATGGACAATCGATATTTGAGGGGATGAAAGCGTATAAGGATGAACATGATGCTATTTGGTTATTCAGACCAATTGACAACCAGAAAAGATTCAATATTTCAGCAAAAAGGCTTGCCATGCCAGAACTTCCGGAGGCTTATTTCATAGAAGGGCTTGAGGCACTTTTATTACTGGAAAAAGATTGGATTCCAACCACAAAAGACAGCTCCCTGTATATCAGACCATTTATGTTTGCCTCAGGGAACGGATTTCATGCGTCTCCTTCAGACAAATATACATTTATCATTGCCTGCTCTCCTTCCGGACCTTATTTTGGAGGAAAATTGAAAGTGTTGATCGAACAGCAATATTCAAGATCGGCCAATGGAGGTGTTGGTTTCGCCAAAGCAGGTGGAAACTATGCCGGTCAGTTCTACCCTACCAATCTCGCGATTCAAAAAGGCTATCAGCAAGTCATTTGGACTGATGATACAACTCATGAAAACATTGAGGAAGCCGGAGCAATGAATATATTTATTCGTATCAATGACACACTTGTTACGGCACCGACCAGTGACAGAATACTTGACGGTATAACAAGAAAAAGTATTGTTGAATTAGCCAAAGACCAAGGAATCTCAGTTGAGGTGAGAACTATTTCTGTCCATGAAGTTATTGAAGCTTCTGAAAATGGAAGCCTAAAAGAAATGTTTGGAGCAGGAACCGCAGCTGTAATTTCTCCGATTGCAGGATTCGGTTATAAGGATAAAGATTTTTCTCTTCCTGAATTAGAAGATACTTATGCTGCTGCATTGAAAAAACAAATTACCGACATACAGTACAACCGATCAGATGATAAATTTGGTTGGAGACATGCTGTCAAATAATAAAAGGCCTCATTTGATTGAGGCCTTTTTTTTATCCTTTCCTATTGATTTTCGCCGTTTAGTATCGACGCTATATTGGGTTTAAAGTAACTCGGCCCTTTCATAACCTTTCCGTCTTCACGATAAATAGGTTTTCCATCAGCACCCAGTTTACTCATATTACTTTTTTGAATCTCATTGAAGACTTCTTCTATCTTATATTGCATGCCATGTTCGAGAATAGTGCCACACAAAATGTAAAGCATATCTCCCAGTGCATCTGCCACCTCCACTAAATCATCATTCTCTGCCGCTTCAAGATATTCATTATTTTCTTCGTCCATCAAATCAAATCTCAGCTTTAATTTCTGTGCTGAAAGCCTGGCTATTGGACTATGCGATATTCCCAAACCAAATGACTCGTGAAATTCCTGAACTGCCTTTATTTTATTCTTCATGTTAACTTATAAAAATTTTAATAAGATCTGAGGTGGAAATATTTTCATCATAATGGCAACCAACCTCCACCTTTTGGTTATATATGCCTTTCTTTTTTTCTTTTTTATGGCACTATAGGTCTGATTGACCGCTTTATCCAATGGTGCCATCCAAAACGTTGGTCCTTCAATGATATCTGTATCCACATAACCGGGAAGTATATTGGTCACTGTGATTTTTGCTTTTTTTGTTTTTCTGGCTTTCATCCATAAAGACTCCATATAATTTGACTGGTATGCTTTTGAAGCATGATAAGCAGGTACATGTCTGTTTCCAACCAAAGAAGCAATGGAGGTAATACCAACCAGATGACCAAATCCTTGATTTTTAAAATAATTATAGGAAAGCTGGTATATCTTGGTTGCCCCGATCACATTGGTTTCCAGAGTGGGAAGGTCTTTTTGCCATTCGAGATTAAAATTCGTTTCCATAATGCCGGAATTATGAATAATCAGATCGACGTGGTCAAAAATTGAGGGGATCTCCGTAAAAAGTGTCTCGGTATCTGACAAATCAGTGATGTCGTGTTGTCGGACAACATAATTAGTTGGATTACTCTTCTTCAGCGCCTCCAAAAACACCTTTCGCCTTCCTGTGATCAACACCTTATAATCATCCCGCACCAAAAGTTTAGCTAATTCTCTACCTATTCCGGACGTAGCACCAAAAACGATCGCATTTTTACTCATATTGTCTTACCTTTGCTGCCTTAAATATAACCAAAATGTTTAGTAGGGGACAACTTATTTTCGCAGCCATCTTCGCAATTACTTTTATTATTCTTATGGTATGGAGTTACCGAAAAGATATTAAGCTGCACAAAATTTATTATACTAAGGTATGGATTGTAGCCCTTGGCATCTTTTTGGCCATCACATTATTCGCAACCCTTACATTCTGGCTGCACTAAAATTTTTAATTTTAGGTTGTATTTAAATGAATCTATGATACGGTTTCAACCTCCTTTTCAACAGCCACTATTTTATATAATTTATCATTAGGCCTGATCCTGAACTCAAGAGGTAAAGTTATATTGTCGCCTCTTTTAGCCAGTTCACCCTTTTCATCATTGACAAACATTTCTGTAATATTCAATTCTTTGGCGCCGGTTGTAGGACCTGTAATAAGAATCCTATCACCTATCTTAAGATCATATGCTTCCAATTTAAACTCCCCAATATTGGCTTTAGGGAAAAAGTGAACGCCTTTACCAACATATACTTTTTTCTGGGTGGCATGAGAACCTGATCCCTTGCTCCACTCTCCTAGTTTTTGGCCTAAATAATAGCCATTCCAAAACCCTCTGTTGTATACCTTTTCCAGTTCAAGCATCCATCCAATAACTTTTTCCTTATCATAGGTACCCTCCGCCAAAGCATCAATAGCCTGTCTGTAAGACTTAATCACATTAGCCACATACTCAGGGGCTCTCCCTCTTCCTTCTATTTTAAGTACCTTAATTCCGGCATCTGCAACTTGGTCGAGGAAGTCAATCGTACAAAGATCTTTAGGAGACATAATGTATTCATTGTCCAGTTCCATTTCAAAACCAGTTTCCTGATCGATAACCGTATATTTTTTTCTACAATTCTGTTTACAAGCACCACGATTAGCAGATGAATTAGCAGAATGCAAACTCATATAACATTTCCCAGATACCGCCATACATAATGCACCATGACCAAATATTTCAATTTCCAGCAATCTTCCGGATGGGCCTTTGATCTCCTCTTTTTCAATTTGCTCAGTGATCTTCTTTACCTGACGCAGACTTAATTCACGACTTAACACAACAGTGTCTGCAAACATCGCATAGAATTTCACAGTTTCTATATTGGTGATATTGATCTGGGTGGAAATATGCACTTCCATTCCTTCCTGCCTGGCCATGGCAATAACGGCCTGATCCATTGCAATTACAGCAGAAATATCAGCCTCTTTAGCTCTTTTCAATAAGGTTTTTACAATACTTAAATCATGGTCATAAATGATCGTGTTCAAAGTAAGATACGTTCTGACATTTTTGGCCTTACACCTCTTAGAGATCTCCGGAAGGTCATCCAGCGTAAAATTAATGGAGGCTCTTGCCCTCATGTTCAATTGCTCTACACCAAAATATACAGAATCAGCTCCATTATCAAGGGCTGCTTGCATGGATTCAAAATTCCCTGCAGGCGCCATCAACTCAATTTTATTATTTCCGTTCAATACCATAACCTATCACATAATTTTTAAGTGCCGCAAAATTACGATTTATTATTTAATCAATTATTAACTGTTAAAAATTAAGTGCTTGTGCTTAAATTTGACATAAATTAAACAACAAGCAATTTAATTAAACAATGAGTAAGATCCATATTTAATTATTTAGCATCTTTGCAGCTTCAAAAATGAAAATTTTAAATTGATACAAATGAAAATTGCAGTAGTAGGAGCTACCGGAATGGTAGGAAACGTCATGTTAGAAGTACTGGAAGAAAGAAACTTTCCTGTCACAGAGTTATTAGTAGTAGCCTCAGAGAGATCTGTGGGCAAGACCATTATTTATAAAGGTAAGGAACATACTGTCATTGGACTGCAGGATGCTATTGATCAAAGACCTGATATCGCTTTATTCTCAGCCGGAGGAGGAACATCATTAGAATGGGCTCCTAAATTTGCTGCTGCTGGTATCACAGTTGTTGACAATTCTTCTGCATGGAGAATGGACCCTACTAAAAAGCTTGTTGTTCCCGAGATCAATGCCGGAGAATTGACTTCAGATGACAAAATCATCGCCAATCCAAATTGCTCTACCATTCAAATGGTAGTAGCACTTGCGCCACTTCATAAAAAATATGGGATCAAACGATTGGTAATTTCTACCTATCAATCTATTTCCGGAACAGGCGTTAAAGCTGTTCAACAACTTGAGAATGAATACCAGGGAATTAAAGGTGAGATGGCTTACCCTTATCCTATTCACAGAAATGCCCTTCCTCATTGTGATGTCTTTGAAGAAAACGGATACACGAAAGAAGAAATGAAACTGGTTAATGAAACCAGAAAAATTCTGAATGACGATAGCATTGCAGTTACGGCTACTGCCGTAAGAATACCTGTTGCGGGAGGTCATTCTGAGAGTATCAATATTGAATTCGACAATGATTTTGACGTCAACGAATTGAGACGCTTACTTCATGAAACAGATGGCGTGGTAGTTCAAGATAATTTGGATACCAATACGTATCCAATGCCAATTTATGCAGAAGGAAAAGATGATGTTTTTGTAGGAAGGATCCGAAGAGATGCATCTCAACAAAATTCATTAAATATGTGGGTGGTTAGTGACAACCTGAGGAAAGGTGCCGCAACAAACACCATTCAAATTGCTGAATATTTGATCAGGCAAGGCTTGGTTTAACCCGCGATAAAATTCAAAAAAAAAGCTGTTTTCTATGAAAACAGCTTTTTTTTATTACACCTTACTTGGTTTTTTAACTTTTAGAACATCTTCAATAATCTGTTCTAAATTGTGTTTTGGAAGCGCTCCCTGAGCCATTTGAGGCTGTTCTGCTCCAGGACAAAACAACATGGATGGGATACTTTTTATTCCAAACGCTGCAGACAACTCCTGCTCTGCTTCGGTATCCACTTTATAAATGTCAATTTTTCCTTTATACTCTTCTGATAACTCTTCTAAAATTGGAGCTACCATTTTACATGGTCCACACCAATCTGCATAAAAATCTATAATACAAGGTTTATCACCTTCAAATTTCCACTCTTTATTTTCTTCAAAATTAAACACTTTCTTTAAAAATGTTTCTTTGGTCAATAACTCTGTCATAATTATTATTTTTTCTGTTAAATACTGCTTTTCAATTTATAGGCAATTTATGTACCACTTTTAATAATGGTACAAAGTGACGTAAATTTTGACATTTTGTCGGTCACTATAGTTACAGTCGGATAAGTTTCCTTCACATTACAAAACCCTAGCCTAGCAGGTGAATTGACCTTTAAATTACTTTATCACTAAAACAAAAAAATCCCGCCATAAGACGGGATTACTTTATAAAAAAACAGGTCTCTATATATTCGCCTTCTTCATACTGAAGTGAAACTCCTGATACAATTCCAGTAAGTTCATAATAGCCGAAATCAAATCTTTGGTCTCCAATAAGTTCCCAAAATACAAGGTGGTATTCTTGGCACTTGATTCTTCTGACCTGATCCTATTGATTTGTTTTTCGATCGATTTAGACACATGTTCAAAAAGCTGATGCTTTTCATCAACAATCTTAGATATATCGCCAAACCTTCTCTCATGGAAGATAACAGATATTGCTTTAAGCATTGTAGAGAGCTGATCATCAATGATTTTTAAATCCTCAATCTGATCACTCTTAAGTTGCTTATGATTGTTGTTTACGTGCTTATAACTCGCCTTTGAGATATAACTGATGGATTGGGAAATATCTTGTAGGTAACCCAAAACCATCAAATAAAATCTACTGGCTTCTACCGAAGAATCATCAAGAGATTTTATAAAATAAAAGGCTTCATCTTTCAATGCATCAACCTCAGCATTTAACTTGAGCACGTGTTTGTCTGTCTTTTTTAGTTTACTTAGATCCTGAAGAGACAAATTGATCACAACATTAGAATATAATTTATTAGCTCTTGAAATGACTTCCGAAATATGGTCAGAGGTTTCTTCGATTACTTCCTTAGCCGTAATCAACTCTTCTCTTTTGAGCACTTTCTTTTGAGTGGCTTCTTTTTCTTCTTTTTTATGTTTGACAAAGTTTCTTACCAAAATAAATAGGACCAATAATAACAGTAAGCTAACTGCTGTGATGCTTCCTAAATGGATAAGATATGTGAAAATAGCGGCAGTAACAAAAGCAATAAAAGCCGTAAAAAACCATCCTCCAATAACACTGAGTACTCCTGCAACTCTATAAACGGCGCTTTCCCTGTCCCAGGCACGATCTGCCAGAGAAGTTCCCATGGCAACCATAAATGTGACATAAGTAGTTGATAGTGGTAATTTATAAGAAGTCGCAATCGAAATCAAAATACCTGCTACCATTAGGTTCGTAGAAGCCCTTACTGCATCAAAAGCAGGAAGCTCATATACTTTTTTCTTTGGGAGATTGACCACAGGCTTTTCAAATCTTTTACCCATATTTTTCTGCCATGATTTAGGCAATACAAAACTTAGACCATTAGTAACTCCTAAAGTAGAACGGACTATAACTCTTGAAAGAGAATTTGGTTGAAACCGCTCATGACCTTCACTTTGTCTGGCAAGATTCACTTCAGTTGCCGCCACTTTCTTCGCTTTTGAAGAAAACCACAAGGTGACCACCATAATCATTCCAGCGATTAAAAGGAATATTGTCGGAGTAGGTACTTTTCCTGCAAGCACACTCATATTAAATTCACTGGCCGGCATACCAGATGCGCTCCATGCCTCATAAGAATTCCAGGCAGCCATAGGGACGCCAATAAAATTCACCAGATCGTTACCTGCGAAAGCAAGTGCCAGGGCAAAAGTACCAACCGTGATAATGATCTTATATAGATTAACGTTTAAAAAACGTGTCAACACAAATGATAAAGAGGTCCAAATGGCGAAAGCCATACCAATAATATAATATTCGTTTCCTTCTAAAAGTCCTTCTATATCCTTATAATATGCTGTCCCTTTAAGACCTTTCATAAAAATAAAATACGTGATCGACGTTAATGCGATACCACTAAACAAAGCACCATAAATCTTAGGCTTCTGTTCAAAATTAAAGGTGAGAAACAACCGTGAAAGAAACTGAACAATTGCTCCTATGGAAAAGGCCACAATAACTGACAGAAAAATTCCTGAAATAATTAAAATTGCCTTTTCAGTGTTGATGTACTGTGACAGATTGGCTACAGTTTCGGTATCAGAAATGGCAATTTTGATTAGGGCCATGGCAACCGCAGCTCCTAATAACTCAAATACTATTGAAACTGTTGTTGAAGTGGGCATGCCCAGAGTATTAAAAAAATCCAACAACAACACGTCAGTGATCATCACAGCCATAAATATGATCATGATCTCATTAAAATAAAATTCACCTGGATTGAAAATACCTTTTCGGGCTACTTCCATCATACCACTTGAAAAAATCGCACCAACGGCGATTCCAATACTCGCCACGATCATGATGGTTCTCATGGAAACTACTTTGGATCCAATGGCTGAATTCAAGAAGTTTACTGCGTCATTACTTACACCAACGACTAAGTCTATAGCTGCAAGAGCAATCAACGCAACCAACATTAGAATATAGATATTCTCCATTATTTTAAGCTTTGAATTATGGTGCAAATCTATGATACAAAATAGGTTTCAATGTTACTTTAATGTTACCATTTAAAAATTATGTATAACTTTAAGTTAACTTTTAATTTACCTGCTTGCTCGTATCTGAAGCGATTTTTAACAGTTGATATAACCTAAATCGTGTTATATTTGTCAAAATTTGCTTTATGTATAAGACAATATCTCTGCTGTTGTTAGTTCTGGTAATGGCACAAAGCTGCGGCAAGAAGAAAGACCAAACCATGAAGAATGACTTTCAGTATACCAATGACCTCATCAACGAAACCAGTCCATATCTCTTGCAGCATGCTCATAACCCTGTGAACTGGTATGCCTGGAACGATGAAACCTTAGAACTTGCTAAAAAAGAGGACAAACTCATTTTGATCTCAGTTGGCTATTCGGCTTGTCACTGGTGCCATGTGATGGAACATGAAAGCTTTGAAGACTCTGCTGTTGCGGCGATCATGAACGAAAATTTTATCAACATTAAAGTAGATCGTGAAGAAAGACCCGACGTGGATCAAGTCTATATGAATGCCGTGCAATTGCTTACGGGAAGTGGAGGTTGGCCATTGAACTGTGTCGCCCTTCCTGACGGAAGGCCTATTTGGGGAGGAACTTATTTCCCAAAAGACAAATGGACCAATGCCTTGACACAACTCGCTGAGCTGTATAAAAAAGAGCCACAAAAAGCAGAAGAATATGCTTCCAAACTAACGGAGGGGGTTCAGCAATCAGGATTGATCACTTTAAATGAAGAAGCCGCTGTTTTTGACAAAGCAGAATTGCAGTCTGCCATAGATAAATGGCTTCCAACCATGGACATCAAGAATGGTGGTCGAACCGGAGCTCCAAAGTTTCCGATGCCTGGTAATATTGATTTTTTGCTGCGTTACGCTGTTCAGACTAACAACCAGGAGATACTGAATTACGTCAACACTACCCTTAGACAAATAGCATACGGGGGTATTTTTGATCATGTTGGTGGTGGATTTGCCAGATATTCGGTTGATGATCATTGGCATGTGCCACATTTTGAAAAGATGCTTTATGATAATGCTCAGCTGGTGTCACTTTACTCAAAGGCCTATCTGGTAACAAAGGACCCTCTTTACAAAGAAGTTGTCTATCGCACTATTGAATTTGTAGAAACTGAATTGTATAAAGATATAGGCGCTTTCTATTCGTCCTTGGATGCTGATAGTAATAATGAAGAAGGCGAATTAGAAGAAGGTGCCTTCTATGTTTGGAATAAGCAGCAGTTAACATCGCTTTTGGCGGATGACTTTGATCTTTTTGCCAATTATTACAATGTGAATGGTTACGGAAAATGGGAAGATGACAAATACCATCTAATCCGTTCTGTTTCAAAAGAAGATTTTTCAAAGGAAAATAACATCAGTGAAACTGAATTGGAGGAAAAACTGATGGAATGGCAACAGACGTTGTCTCAGGAAAGAAATAAAAGAGACAAACCCCGACTTGATGATAAAACGCTTACAGCCTGGAATGCACTCATGCTCAAAGGGTATGTAAACGCTTACAGCGTATTTAAAGAGGATAAGTTTCTTCAAATGGCTTTAAAGAATGCCCATTTCATTCAGAACAAAATGGTGAAAGAGGATGGTGGATTATACAGGAATTTCAAAAACGGTCAAAGTAAAATAGAAGCTTATCTTGAAGATTATGCCTCAGTAATCGATGCGTTTATAAGTTTGTATGAAGTTACCCTGGATGAAAATTGGTTACTAAGCGCCAAACAGTTTACTGATTATAGTTTTGATCATTTTTATGATGACCAAAGTAAAATGTTTTTCTTCACATCAAACAAAGAGCGTGGACTCATCAGCAGAAAGGTGGAAACTGATGACAATGTGATTCCATCATCAAATTCTATCATGGCTAATAACCTGTTTAAACTAGGTCACTATTACGGAAATAAACAATATGCTGAGAATGCCAAAGCCATGCTTAACAATGTCAAAGAAACAGCCATTAGCTATGGTTCCGGAGCTTCAAACTGGCTCAACCTTTACAGCAATTATCTCGGCGATTTTTATGAAGTGGCCATTGTTGGTCCACAGGCAATAGAAAAACTGAAACAATTAAATGAAGTGTATCTGCCAAATAAGTTAATTGTTGGTAGCCTGAAGGAAAGTAATTTACCATTACTAGAATATAAATATAACGAGAATGAAACCACCATATATGTTTGTATCAATGGTGCCTGTAAATTACCGGTAAAAGAATCGAAGAAGGCACTCGGGCAAATGAGTAGCTCTTATTAAAAAATCACTCATATGAAAACTACTTTTATAATCCTTTCGGCCCTGGTCGCTGTTGAACATATCTATTTTTTGGTCTTGGAGATGTTTTATTGGACCAAACCAAAAGGAATGAAAGCCTTTGGTCAATCAAAAGAACAAGCTGAAAACTCCAAAGTATTAGCTGCTAATCAAGGCTTATATAATGGATTTCTGGCAGCAGGCCTGATATGGGGAATAGTAGCTGACAAAAGCGATGTAATGGTGTATTTTCTGATTTGTGTAGTTATAGCCGGGATTTACGGAAGTTATTCTACTAAAATGATAAAGCTATTTTATGTACAAGCCATTCCTGCCCTGCTAGCTCTTGGAGTCTGGCTCCTTAGTTAAAATATTTTTTTGGTTTTCCTGCCACAAAATCCTTGAGGTAAAATGGCTCAAAATAAGCGACATCTTCAAAATCACCTACTTTAAATTTACGGGTAGCAATACTGGCCATTTCTCTGGCTGAAGGATAAATATTACTTAAAAATCGTGCATTGTCATGCCTGATATGTTCCTTGCACTTTTCAGCCCCATCTCCTGCAAAGTGAACAATTCCTTTCTCTAAAATAGCTAGAAAAGATGTCTCGTTAATAATTTCGGCTTCTGTTTTTCGAATTTGTTGGTAGCTGTGATCGAAAACTCCGCTGTAGACCTCCATCCTTCTGGCATCCAGTAAAGGAACCACCAGTTCATTTTTTACAAGCGGCACCTGAAGCGCGATAATTTCAAGGGTCGGAACTGATATCAATGGCTTTTCTAAGGCATAACAAAGTCCTTTAGCGGCTGATACGCCGATTCTTAAACCG
>CAJQNF010000002.1 GCA_905479625.1 uncultured Flavobacteriaceae bacterium
GAAAATGGTGGCTGGAGAAACTTTATTTTAGGCGTTGTTTATGGCATACTTGCATCAGGAAAAAAAATAGCACCTTTCAACTTGACCTTTGGAGGCGACATTCCGGAGGGTGCAGGATTATCATCATCAGCTGCCTTGGAAAATGCTGTGGTATTCGGGTTGAACGAATTGTTTCACCTAAAGCTGAGCAAAAAAGAAATGATGTTGATTTCTCAAAAAGCCGAGCACAATTACGTGGGGGTTAAATGCGGTATCATGGACCAGTTTGCCAGTATGTTCGGTCAAAAAGATACAGCTTTACTTCTTGATTGTAGAAGCATTAGTGCCAAACCCTTTACCATTGACTTACAGGAGTATCAAATTCTATTGATCAATACCAATGTAAAACACAGCTTGTCAGATAGCGCCTATAACAAAAGACGCGCAGTATGCGAAAAGGTGGCTTCTCTTCTAAACATTAAGGCTTTACGGGATGCTAATAAAACACTCCTTTCTTCGATTACTGATGTAATAACGAATGAAGAATACCAGATGGCTCTATATGTAATTCAGGAAAATGAAAGGGCCCAAAAAGCAGGTATAGCCATGCAGAAAAACAATATTACCGAGCTGGGTCAATTGATGTATGCATCACATCATGGACTGCAACATCAGTATAAAGTGAGTTGTGATGAACTCGACTTTCTCGTAGATCTTGCAAAATTGAACCCGGATATTGTCGGATCACGTATGATGGGCGGAGGTTTTGGCGGTTGCACGATAAGTATTATTAAGAAAAAAGCTATAAAAAATTATATCAAAAAAGCTACATCAGCCTACCTCGAAAATTTCGAAAGAAACTGCTCTGTTTATGAAGTATCCTTATCGCAAGGAACGCACCTTATATGATTCAGGTGCTTCAGTATATTCATTAAAATTGATTAAGTTTAAACTCAATTAGACCAAAATACTATGAATGCAAATTTTCAATTACTCGATTATATCATCTTTATAGGCTATGCCGTTTTGATTCTTGGGGTTGGTTTATGGGTATCCAGAGATAAAAAAGGTCATGAAAAAAATGCCGAAGACTATTTTCTCGCGGGTAAATCCTTACCCTGGTGGGCCATCGGGGCTTCCCTGATCGCAGCCAACATTTCGGCAGAACAATTCATTGGTATGTCGGGTTCAGGATTTGCATTAGGTTTGGCCATTGCCTCTTATGAATGGATGGCCGCCATTACCTTGATCATTGTAGGTAAATATTTTTTACCCATTTTCATTGAAAAAGGATTGTATACGATTCCTCAATTTGTTGAACAACGTTATTCTACCAATTTAAAAACTATTTTAGCTGTCTTCTGGATCGCCCTATACGTATTTGTAAACCTTGCATCTGTCTTGTATTTAGGTTCTCTCGCCCTGGAAACCATCATGGGTATTCCTATGATCTATGGCGTGATCGGTCTTGCACTATTTGCTGCCGCTTATTCGCTCTATGGCGGACTATCGGCAGTAGCGTGGACTGATGTAATTCAGGTTGTTTTTCTGGTACTGGGAGGGCTATTCACAACCTATCTTGCGCTGGATACCGTATCCGGTGGTGCTGGACAACTGGAAGGATTCAAAATTATCTATGAAGCGGCACCAGATCGTTTTGCGATGATCCTCGATAAATCTAATCCTGAATATAAAAACCTGCCTGGTATTGGTGTTTTGGTAGGAGGCCTTTGGGTTGCCAATATTTATTATTGGGGCTTCAACCAGTATATTATTCAAAGAACCCTGGCGGCCAAATCATTAAAAGAATCTCAAAAGGGAATTCTGCTCGCTGCCTTCCTAAAACTTATCATTCCTTTGATCGTAGTGATTCCGGGAATAGCAGCCTATGTGATGGTGAATGATCCTGAAATATTAGCAAGACTTGGTGAAGCAGGACTTAAGAATCTGCCTTCACCTGAACAGGCTGACAAAGCCTATCCCTGGTTGCTTCAATTTCTACCGACAGGTTTAAAAGGTGTTGCCTTTGCGGCTTTAACAGCTGCGATTGTATCATCTCTCGCCTCGATGTTGAATTCAACCTCGACCATTTTTACCATGGACATCTACAAACAATATATCAACAAGAATGCAAGTAATAAAGCCACGGTGAATACAGGAAGAATTTCTGCTGCTGTGGCCTTAATTATCGCCTGTATCATGGCGCCTCTATTAGGCGGTATTGATCAGGCTTTTCAGTTTATTCAAGAATATACAGGTATCGTAAGTCCTGGTATTTTAGCCGTATTTTTACTAGGTCTATTCTGGAAAAAAACAACAAATAAAGCCGCTATTATCGGGGCTTTGGTCTCTATCCCAATTGCTATGTTTTTTAAGGTAGCTCCTAAAGGTTGGTCAAACAGCCCTTTATTTCCTGACCTTCCATGGATGGATCAAATGGGGTATACAGCCATCCTGACCGCTTTGGTCATCGTAGCTGTTAGCTTATTCCAAAATAAAGGTAAGAATGATGACAAAGCAATTCCTATCAGCAAAGCCTTATTCAAAACCAGCCCTGTGTTTAATATAGGTGCTTTTACCGTGATGATAATCTTGGTCGCATTGTATTCCTTATTCTGGAACTAAACAAATGATCTGGGTAAAAAAGAAAGAGCGGTCATTTGACCGCTCTTTCTTTTTTATATGGGCTGTTTCAAGCCTTGGAATGGAACGCAATTCTGTTACCTTCACTGTCAAGTAAAAGTGCCATATGTGCTTCCATGGTGATTAAATTTACATTTATATCTATTTACTACCTTCTGCAAAAGTCTTGAATTGTTCCAGAGCCTTCTGTGACTGCTTTCTAAAACCACCCGGCATAAAGAAACCTATCAGTTTCATAAATCCGCTAAATTTAAAATGACTATCCGAGCGCCACTTAGTAGTGTCACCATCAATTTCTTCAAAATAATTCTTCATCTCGTTCCAAACACCTTTGGCCTCATAGGTAGCTGAAAATTCCTTTGGTAAATTCATTATTGTAATGGTCTCGATCATGTCAATTTCCCTTTTGCCCATTTTATACTTCATTTTTGACCTGGCACCAACTTCACCTTTTTCTCCTGAAAGATGCTCAAAACTGAGTAGTTCTGGCTGCCATTTGAATAAGTTTTCTTCACTGTCAAACAATTCAATCACCTTCTCAATAGGAAGGTTGATGATCACCTCATTAGAATATTTCATGGCCGCTGATTTTAGATTTCTCTCTAAATTACAAAAAAAATCAAGACTTTAAATGGTTAGCGCCTCACCTATAGCTAATAATGTCAAGTCTTTATCTTTATTTGTAAAGGCTGATTGAGCTTCATCATGATCAATAACAATATAACCAAACGTATCATAATGATAGCCCAGCACTTTGTTACATTCAATAAAATCAGAAGCGATTATGGCACTCTCAAAGCCCATGGTAAAATTATCTCCTATGGGAAGTACCGCCAGGTCAATTTTGCATTGCATCGGTATGAGTTTCATATCCATCGTTAACGCTGTATCTCCCGCTATATACAAATTACCTTCAGCTGTTTCAAGGATAAAGCCACCAGGCTGTCCCCCATAACTTCCGTCAGGAAACGAACTGGTGTGAATGGCATTGGTATAAGTCACCCTTCCAAAATCGAATTGCCAGCTACCTCCATGATTCATCGGATGTCCCTCAAAACCAAGATTTCCGTAATGTGTGACAATCTCATAATTAGACACGATCTTGGCTCCGGTATTCTTTACGATGGCCTCCACATCAACGATATGGTCCTGATGGGCGTGTGTAATCAGCACATAATCTGCCTTCAAAGCATTGATATCAATATCCTTGGCCAATTCATTAGGGCTGATAAAAGGATCGACTATAATATGCGTATCTCCAACTTCAATAGCAAGGGCTGCATGACCTAAATAAGTAATTTTCATGGTATTTTATTTTCAATTAAAATTAAAGAATAATCTGCTTGGAAACAATTTTGTGAATCAATAATAATTAGCATTGAAAAAAGAATTTATGCGATCAATTACTGATACCTACAAAACCAATCCAATACCAAATAAAATGGCAAACAAAAAAGTACTCAAAGCGAGCTTTTTCAATTCGGGGTCCAAGGCCTTGGGATCATTGTTCCTGTATACCGTATTAAGGTGTTTAAAAATGGGAATATAGGCCAATACAAACAAGAATTGATAAGCCGATTTAAAGTTGATCGCCGTATATAACAAAGCAAACAAAAAAGAGGCTCCAAGAAGGTAAAAATGATAATATCGGGCAAATTCGTTACCTATCTTGACAACTATGGTATTTTTACCAGATTTCTTATCTGATTCACGATCGCGCATATTATTGAGATTCAAAACCCCAACACTCAAAAGACCAATCGAAAATGCCGGTAAAAAAACCGTCAGATCAAGGGATTTGGTATACAAGAAATAAGTACCACATACACTTAACAGGCCAAAAAACAGAAATACAAAGAGGTCTCCATAACCGCTATATCCGTAAGCATGATCTCCTATCGTATATTTAATGGCAGCTGCAATACAACCAATTCCCAAAATTATAAATAAAATACTGTAGAATACATAGTCGGTACCAAAAGCTACAAAAATTAACCAAAGGGCCAAGGCTATGCTGATGATCCCTGTTAATGATATGGCATTTTTCATCGCCTTAGGGCTGATTTCTCCACTTTGCAGCGTGCGCTCGGGTCCTACACGATCTTCATTATCGGTTCCCTTTACGCCGTCACCATAATCATTGGCGAAATTTGAAATGATCTGAAAACCGATCGTGGTACAAAGTGCCAGGATACAAATCACAGGATCAAAGAATCCCTTAAACGCTGCAATAAATGAGCCCACAATGATTCCTGACAATGACAATGGTAAAGTGCGAAGACGTGCGGCCTTTATCCAGCTACTTACTTTTGACAAAATAAATGATTTGATTAATTCGTAGTTCCTCTAATCCATTTTTCACCACTAAGTTGCAATGCTTCGTTGATATCTACCGGCATCCCATATGATTTAGCGATGATAAAGCAATCTTTAAAACCAACGCGCTTTAAATCATCCCTTAACATAACAGATTCTTTATAAGTGGTAAATTTACCTATGGAGAATTTGTTAAAGCCATTTTCTTCAAATTCCTCCAATTGGGTGATATCCTCAGAGATTAAATTGGAACTAAAATTTGCATAGGCGCCTATTTGAATACTGTAAACGATACTCATATCGATCAAGGAACTTTTTACAGAATCTATGACGACTACCTGTCTGGCTTTTCGCTGTATCTTATGAAGCGAATCCGTATCGATCAAACTCAAATTATTCTTGATCAGGTATTCCTGCTTGTATTGTTTTGATTTGGGCAAGAATGACCACAGAAACAAAATCAACATCACCAAAGCGGCAATACCCAAAATAATTCGGTGTTTTTTAAGTATAGAGTTATTCTCCTCTTCATCTTTTAATGCAGTCGACAAGGTTTTGATCGTGCCGTTGGCCTTATCAATTTCCTCGTATATATTTACTAAATTTTTATCTCTCACGAATGGCATATATTCTGTTTGTACTATTTAAAGGTCCTTAGCATGCGCTATCAGTTCCGCAATATCCATTACCTGAACACTTTTTTCTTTCTCTTTATTCTTAATCCCGTCCGTCATCATGGTATTGCAAAACGGGCATCCCGTTGCAATCAGATCCGGCGCAGTTTCAAGGGCTTCTTCTGTTCTTTCCACATAGATCTCCTTCTCTCCTTTTTCAGCATCTTTGAACATCTGTGCTCCTCCTGCTCCACAACATAATCCATTGGATTTACATCTTCTCATTTCAACCAATTCACCTTCCAGCTTTCTGATCAAATCCCGAGGAGCTTCATAAACACCGTTGGCCCTACCCAAGTAACAAGGGTCGTGAAAAGTAATTCTTTTACCGGTATACTTCCCGCCTTCTATGCTTATCCTGCCTTCTTCAAGCAGCGTTTTCAGAAATTCTGTATGGTGCATGACCTCATAAGATCCCCCAAGTTCAGGATATTCATTCTTCAACGTATTAAAACAATGAGGACATGTTGTGACAATCTTTTTTACCTCATACGCATTTAACACCTCGATATTGGTCACTGCCTGCATTTGGAACAGAAATTCATTTCCACTTCTCTTGGCAGGGTCTCCCGTACAACTTTCTTCAGTACCTAATACTGCGAAATCAACCTTAGCTTCAATCAGTATCTTGGCAAAAGCCTTAGTGATCTTCTTCGCTCTGTCATCAAAACTCCCTGCACAACCAACCCAAAATAACACTTCAGGAGACTTTCCTTCTGCCATTTTTTCGGCCATCGTTGGTATTATCATACTAATTTAATTTAAAATTTTTAAAATCATCTCCTATACTTGACTTTTTATCGAGCGATAGGGTTTATTCATCTTTCCAGTTCAACCTATCCATTTGACCATATTGCCAGGGTGCGCCATTATTTTCTATATTACTCATCATCAGATTCAATTCCTGAGGAGCGGCTGAGTTTTCCATCACCAGATAACGTCTTAAATCAATAATAATCGACAACGGGTCAATATTTATAGGGCATTCTGTAACACATGCATTACAACTGGTACAGGCCCAAATCTCTGCTTCAGAGATGGTGTCGAGCAGTGTTTTGCCATCACCTTCTGTTCTGAATGAATCCTCTCCTTTGGTATCAATAACCTTTCCAACCTCTTCTAATCGATCACGAGTCTTCATCATGATGGCACGAGGTGAGAGTTCCTTCCCGGTTTGATTGGCAGGACATACCGAAGTGCAACGTCCACATTCGGTACAAGTATAGGCATTCATCAATTGCACCCAATTCAGATCGGTCACATCACTGGCTCCAAATTTCTCCACAATCTCTTCTTCTCCTGCTTCCGGAACGGCATAAGGATCCGCTTCAGGGTCCATCATTAACTTCACCTCCTTAGTCACCGATGCCAGGTTATCAATACGGCCCTGAGACTCCAGATTGGCGTAAAAAGTATTTGGAAAAGCAAGTAGGATATGTAAATGCTTTGAATAGTATAAATAATTTAAAAAGACCAGAATACCTGCAATGTGCAACCACCAGGCCCCTCGCTCTATATAGAATAATGTTAATTCATTTTCGGGAAGTATGGCTGCAATATATTGGCTTATCGGAAAACTACCTGCCTGCACATAGTGTATGGCACCCATTTGCTGTAAGGCATAATCAGCAGCATTCATCAACAAAAACAAGCTCATCAAAACGATTTCAAAATACAATATGTTCAGTGCATCATTTTTCGGCCAACTGGTCATTTCCTTAGACCAGAACCTTGGAATCTTTAAGATCATTCTTCGTATCCAGAAAATAATCACTGAAACCAGCACAAGAAAGGCCAGAATTTCAAAGGAACCAATTAAAAAGTCATAGAGACCTCCTGCAAATGCAAAAACTCTGTGGGTGCCTAATAATCCATCAATGATGATCTCTAATACCTCTATATTAATGATCAAAAATCCCACATAGACTACAATGTGAAGTAGTCCTGCAATGGGCCTGCTCACCATCTTAGACTGGCCAAGAGCGATTCTAGCCATATTGCCCCAGCGTTCAGATCCACGATCACTTCTGTCAATATCCTTACCCAGCTTGATGTTTCGGCTCAGTTTTCTAATATTTTTTAGAAAAAAACCACCGCCTCCAAGCAGAAGGATTACAAATAAAATATTCGGTAAATAAGACATATTAAATTATCTATAAAAAAGCTTGAGCAACAAGACTTGTTTAGCTTGTTCAGCAAATAAAAATAAAGATAATCAATCAGGGAGGATGACAAAATTATTACAAGTTATTAACTACTCTTCAACCGGTGTTTCATAAGGTTTTTCCTTCTTGCCAAAAACCGATAGATGCACGAATCTTTTTGGGTGTTCCTTGACTTCCTTCAGCAATTCTTCCAACTCTTTTGACGCATTGGTCAGATTGGCATACAAGGCCTCGTCTTTCATCAGTTTACCCAAGGTGCCATGACCCGTTTTAACACTATCAAGAATCACATTAAAACTTTCCAGTGAATGTTGCAACTCGGCAACTGTAGCACTGATATTAGCTGCATTTAAAGAATCAGAGATCTGAGCCAAATTATTCATGGTCTTGTTAGCACCTGTCATGATGCTGTCAATTTTCCCTCCTTCTGAGGTCATTGTCTCTAAATTAGCCGCTGTACTTTTGAACTGACTGAGCACAGCATTCATATTGGCCAAAGATTCTCTTATATTTTTTTGATTTTCCTCATTCATCAGCTGATTGACACTCTGCATGACCGAATCTGTATTGACTACAAAACTTTCTACCTTAGACTGTAATGGGGCAATCTGTTCATTAATCATACCCAAGATTCCGGTATCAACTTCACCTATAAGTGTATCTCCGCTAACTGCAATGGAGCTCTCATCTAAAGCAATATTAATTTTTAACGATTTACCGCTTATAAAATCAGGGCTATAAATCTGTGCAACACTGTTGACAGAAAACTGAATATCATTACTCATATTAAGATGAGCAACAAGTATCCCCCTTTTAAATGGATGAAAAGTGATCTCAGAAACCGTCCCTACCTTTAATCCATTAATAGTGATAGGACTTTTAGGTGCCAGTCCCTGAACATTGGTGTATTCCGCATAAAAAGTTCTCGTACTGTCATACAAACTTTTGTTTTTCAAAAAGTTATACCCCCAAAATGAAAGGAAAATTATAATAACTGCGGCGATGCCTGTTTTAATTTCTCTTGAAATGGTCAAAATAGTGCTATTCGTTTAACAAAATTACTAATTATTTTTATGCTTCTCCTTCACCGATCCATTTCTTTTATCTCTGGTATGTGTAAGGTTTGAAAACACAAACGTTCCATCGAGTAACTTTATTTCAAAGTGACTGATTAATTACTTCAGATAACTGTATTCTTTCTTCATCCTTAAAAGCGACTACAAAAGCACTGCCAAATCCAGCGTTCCTGGCCTCCTGCTGCATTTTCACAATTTGATCAAAATCAGAAGTTTTACCGTAATAATATTTATAGATACTACCAATTTTTCCTCGCTCTACACCTTTTAAACCCTTAAAATTATACGATTTAGTCTCCAATTTCTTTTTCCCTGAAGAGATCTGGACTTTAAAATCGATTCCCGGATACACTTTTGAGGGTTTGACCTCTGCGATCGGCATCTCTTCAATGACCAGATTTTCATCCAGATTTTTCTTATATGATTTTATGGCACTAAATATGGCACCGGAGACTTTGTCTTGTCCGCTTTTCGAATTCAAAAATGCCCCTTCACTGCTATTAGTGATAAAACCGGTTTCAATCAAAACACTAGGCATATAGGTCTGGTGCAACACAACAAAACCCGCCTGTTTGACTCCTCTGTCCTTTCTTTTCAATTGATCTCTGAAATTCGTCTGTATATTGCTTGCCAAATACAAACTTTGATCCAGAAATTCCTCTTGCATTAAGGTCATCCCTATGACCGCTTCGGGCGAATTCGGATCAAAACCTTCATACTTTTCCTGATAGTTATCTTCCAGAAAGATAACCGAGTTCTCATTCTTTGCCACTTCAAAATTCTGCTTGTTGGCATGTAATCCCAATACATAGGTTTCGGTACCAGAAGCATTGTTACTAAAAGCATTACAATGTATTGAAACAAATAAGTCTGCATCTGCCTCATTGGCAATGCGCCCTCTTTCTTTCAAATCGACAAACACATCTTTGTCACGTGTATAAACTACTTTGACATCTTCAAGGCCTTTTAATTTATCCCCAAGCTTGAGTACAATATTCAGTGCAATATCTTTTTCACTGAAATTCTTTGCGGGCCTGCCGGGGTCCTTTCCTCCATGGCCGGCATCCAGTACCACAACAAAATTATCTTGAGCATAAGTTGTAGCCTGAGATAAGACCAAAACCAATGTGCATATGAAAACCATTACTAAGGAATTGTAATCCCTATTTTTTCCTATATCGATCATGCTTTTATCCTTCTAGTTTTTCCTTTATATGTTTATACCACTGAAAAAATATATGTAAGTTTGTATCTTTAAAAAAATTGATATTTTTTTACAAAAATACTATTTATAGCATTGTATACAAACTTAAGATACTTACTTTTCTTTTCCTTATTTTTTTGTTTTGTAAATCAAGTGGCTTTGAGCCAGGTAAAACAAATTAATGATGATGAAGAAAACAATATAAATAGAACTGATAATATCAGGGTCTTCGACGCAAACAACCCTGCGCTGGCGGTCGTTGACACCACAAAAATCGATAGCGTAGAAATCACTCCTGAATACCTTGAAGCTAATATCATTCACAAATCAAAAGATTATATTTCCAACGATTTTATAAAACAGCAGGCGACATTATATGATGAAGCTGAGTTATATTATCAGGATATTGAGCTTAAAGCTGGTAAAATTATCATTGATTACAAAAATAGTCTCGCTATAGCAACAGGTATTTATGACACTGCTGGAGCCTATATCCAACGACCTGAATTTAAACAAGGACAACAAGCTTCTACTCAGGATTCTCTGATCTATAATTTTGAGAACAAAAAAGCACTGATCTACAACTCCAGAACTGAGCAACAGGGAATGATCATTACGGGTGATATATCTAAAAAAGAAAATGACAGTACTTTTTATATCAATAGGGCCAGGTTTACCACTTCGCAAAAAGAAAACCCTGATTATTATGTCCAAACCAAAAATATAAAAATAGTTCCAGACAGCAAGATTGTGGGTGGTATGAGTAATCTTGTCATCTCTGATGTGCCAACACCTTTGATTTTGCCTTTCTTTTATTCTCCATTGACCAGCGGGACGGCTTCCGGTTTTATCATCCCCACATGGGGTCAGAACAATAACCAAGGGTACTTTTTACAAAACGGGGGATATTACTTTGCGATTAACGATTATTTAGACCTGGCACTATTAGGAGATGTCTATACAAATGGTAGCTGGGGAATACGGGCAGAATCAAATTATAACCTAAGATATCAATTTACGGGAAGTTTTAGTTTGCGATACGAAAACCTGATCAACAGTCAGAAAGGGTTTCCTGATTACAGCAAGTCCAATAATTTCTTTGTACGCTGGTCACATAGTCAGTCAGCAACCTCTAATCCGAATTCCCGATTCTCTGCCTCTGTGAATTTTGGTAGCAGTAGTTTTTTTCAGGAATCTATCAATGAGTCAAGTTCACCTTATTACTTGACCAATACCTTTGCCTCCTCTGTATCATATTATAAAAAATTCGTCGGAACGCCTTTTAATATGAATGCTTCGATGACCCATACGCAAAACACAAATACGGAGAGAATTGACATGAACCTTCCATCACTTGTAGTGAACATGGACAGGATATATCCATTTGCCCCTAAAGTAGGTTCAAAAAAGAACCCGATCCAAAACCTGGGCCTAACCTACAGCATGAATGCACAAAACCGAATTTCTACTACGGATGAAGAATTCGGAACGGCCAAAATGTTTGATGAAGCGCAAACAGGTATCAAACATGATATTTCTATGAGCACCAATGCAAAGGCGCTAAAATTTGTGAGTTTGTCACCCTCAATTGTATATAAGGATGTATGGTATTTTAAAACCATTGATAAATACTGGGATGACACCACCAATGAGGTGGTCACCGATACGATAAATGGGTTTGATAGCTTCCGGGAATATTCTGGAGGTATTTCAGCGAGCACTACGGTATATGGGATGGTCAACTTTAAAAAAGGGCGTCTCAAAGCTTTAAGACATGTCATGCGACCTTCAGTATCCTATAGTTACAGGCCAGATTTTAGCAATTATTACGATGAATACCAAGCAAGTATTGATCCTGATGACACCCGTGAATATACACGTTTCCAAAACGGCATTTACGGATCTCCTTCAAATCAGTTGTCCAGTTCCATTGGTTTGTCTGTGAATAATACGCTTGAAGCCAAAGTAGATGCAAAGGATCCTGAAGAAGACGATGAACCAAGAAAGATCAAAATCTTGAATAACCTCAACTTTTCTTCCAGTTACAATATTGCTGCAGATTCTCTCAACTGGAGCCCTATGAGAATGACAGCAGGAACGCAGTTGCTCAAAAACAAACTCGCGATAAATGTAAATGCATCTATGGACCCCTATGCCATAAATGCCAACGGAAGGAGGATCGATGTATTCAATATCAATAATGGAGGAAGTCTCTTCAGACTGACCAATGCAAACCTAACGGCGAACTATTCCATTTCAAGTAAAGATATCGGCAAGAATAAAGAGGAAAAAGGAAAATCAAATTCAGGAGGAACCAATGTCGATAGTTCCTCAAATATGTTTGGAGAAAACCTGACCAACCGTAACCAGCAGATCAATACGGATGAGGAAAAAGTTAAAAAAGCGACCCTTTACAGAACAGTTATGCCCTGGGACATTAAGGTTCGCTATTCTTTGACCTACAACAATGCACAAGCACAAAGTGACATCACGTCAAATTCTATGCAGGTTTCAGGAAATATAGAATTTTCTCCTAAATGGAGAGTTGGTATATCTTCAGGTTATGACTTTGAAAATAGTGGAATTACCTATACACAGCTTCGTTTTGAAAGAGATCTGGACAGCTGGCGTTTTAGTTTTAATTGGGTGCCATTTGGCGACAGGGCAACATATTACTTTTTTATAGGAATTAAATCAGGTCCGCTTAGCGACTTGAAATACGACCAGCGCAAAGTACCAGACAAAAGGTTGTTCTAAGTTCGTTGGAAGATCGTGAGGTGATCGGAGGTGATCACCTCACCTCCGATCACCTCGGAACATTACAATGATTAATTCGTATTTTTAACCTAGATATAAAAACCTAAGATCATCATGAAAAAAATAATTGAAACTCCCAATGCTCCTGCACCGATCGGCCCGTATTCTCAAGCTGTTTTATTTGATGACACTTTATATACTTCCGGGCAAATTGCCATTGACCCTGTAACTGGAAACCTCGTATCAGGTGATATTACGGAAGAAACCAAACAAGTTATGAAAAATATTGGCGCTGTATTAGAAGCAGCCGAAATGAGCTATGAGCAAGTACTTAAGACGACCATTTTCATAAAAGACATGAATGATTTTCAAAAGATCAATGCGGTTTATGGTTCATTTTTTAACGAAGCCACTGCACCTGCCCGTGAAACAGTCGAAGTAGCAAGATTACCCAAAGACGTGAATGTAGAAATCTCGGTACTCGCCAGAAAGTAAACCTTGTAACATTAAAAAAAAGACAAAAAAAAACGAGGTAAAAACCTCGTTTATTTTGTTAGCTTACTCGCATGACCCGCAGCCAGTGTCAGAATTGGGTGCCTGACGATCTTGCCCAGCTTTAAGTCATATTCATTCAATACTTCTACGATTTCATCATGAAGAAAATGTGCAATGGACCCCACAAAGTAAATAGGCACATGTTTACATTCTTCAAATTGCATAATTTGATTTTCGACAAAGAAACGCAGGCCATCCTTGATGATCTTTTGGGCATAATCGTTATTCTTATTCTCAATTAAGAATCTACCTATACTTGCCAGATATGTATTTGGATTGTCTTTTTTATAAATATTTGTTTTGATCGTGTCCGGACTCAGGTCGTGTTCGGATTCAAACTTTTTTGCCAATTCAACTGGCATTTTACCATAGGCATGATCCTTAATGATCTGCTTTCCATAATAATTACCACTAGCTGAATCCATTAGCATATATCCTAAAGACACAATCTTTTGATGGGTTTCTTTACCATCGAAAAAACTGCAATTGGAACCGGTTCCTAAAATACAAACGACTCCGGGAGTATCGGTTTGAAGTGACTTTACTGCAGCAATGGTATCTTCGTAAATCTCTATATGCGCATTTATAAAAATATCTTGAAACAGGTCCTTTAAATAATCCGCTGCCTTTTTTGTTCCGCATCCGGCACCGTAGAAATAAATCTCTTTAACCTCATCTTTTATATCAACCAATTCCTTTTTAGTAATCACTCTGTCATACAGCGTTTCTCTGGAAAATACAGCAGGATTCAAACCGTGAGTATCAATTTTAAAATGTGTCTCTCCTCTATCATTGATCGCGATCCAATTTGTTTTGGTAGATCCGCTGTCTGCTACTAATATCATTGGCTAAAAAATTTAGAATCGTAAAAGTAAAAAATGCTATTCAATTAAAACTGATATTTATTATAAATTATCAAATAGTTAACAATTTATTACGATATCGTTTTCGACATATTAAGGCAGAAATGAGTGCAAGGCAAGCTCATAGCTTATGAGACCAAAACCGGCAATAATTCCCTTGGCATTTGGAGCAATATAAGATTCATGCCTAAAGGGTTCTCTTTGATACACATTCGAAATATGCACTTCCACAACAGGAGTTTCTACACCTTTAACGGCATCTCCTATACCGACAGAAGTATGCGTGTAGGCCGCTGCATTAAGGATAATTCCATCGAAAGAAAAACCAGTCTCGTGAATCTTATCAATTAATTCCCCTTCAATATTTGATTGAAAAAAGGACAGTTCCACTTTCGGATATTTTGACTGCAAGGTGTTGAAATAAGCTTCAAAAGTTTCGCTCCCGTATACCGAAGGTTCTCTTTTTCCCAGCAGGTTCAAATTAGGCCCATTGATAATGATAATTTTCATGAAAATCTTATTTTAGAACTTTGTTTCTTACAGCTAATAATCCTGACCATCGAAACAAAGAATAATTGGTTCTTCTGCCAAAAATAGCATAATTTTACAGATATGCATTAGCATAGCTAACGAATATTGATTGACTCATACCCATATTCTCATGACCTGGAAGAATGCCTTAACTGATTATCAATATTTCTTAAAGATCGAACGGGGGCTTTCAGAAAATTCCATTAAAGCATACAGTCAGGATATTCAAAAACTGATTACTTTTCTTACGGATCAAGAACTAAAGGTATCTCCCGATGACATAGACAGTGAAATCATAGAGAAATTTATTTATGATAGCGCTAAAACAGTAGCTCCCAGATCACAGGCCAGAATGATATCAGGCCTGCGCAATTTCTTTGATTATTTAATTTTTGAGGATTACCGAAAGGAAAACCCTACCGATTTACTTGAAGCCCCAAAAATAGGTAGAAAATTACCCGACACCTTATCTGAAGAAGAGATCAATGAGATCATTGCCCAAATTGACCTGAGTAAACCCGAAGGAGAAAGGAACAGGGCCATGATAGAAACCTTGTACAGTTGTGGCCTCAGGGTTACAGAAATGATCCAGTTACAGATCTCTGATCTTTTTTTTGAGGAAGGTTTTATCAGGGTTATCGGCAAAGGAAATAAGCAGCGATTTGTGCCCATCAATTCTTTTATGATCAGACTTATTGAAAACTATAAGGATCTTATTCGCACATCAATAAAGGTTCAAAAAGGTTTTGAAGACACGCTTTTCCTTAACAGAAGAGGTAAGCAACTTAGCCGAAATATGGTATTTATGATCCTTAAAGATTTAACCGAAAAGGCAGGAATTCACAAAACAGTAAGCCCACATACACTCCGTCATTCATTTGCCACACACTTATTGGAAAACGGTGCCGATCTTCGCGCGATACAACAAATGCTAGGCCATGAAAGCATAACTACGACAGAAATTTACATGCATTTAGACAAAAGTCATCTCAAGAAAGTGGTTGAAAAGTTTCACCCGAGGAAATAATGCTACAATGCTACAATGAGTGAATTCAGGAATCCATAAATGGGCTGTCTCGTTTTCCATTCCTGAAATTGTTATGTCCTTAATCTTTTTAATTAAAAGGTAAAAAAAATGTAGAGCTAAACATCTGCTCCAAATATACATTGTAGCATTGTAGCATTGTAGCATTGTAGCATTGCAGCATTGTAGCATTGAAGCATTGTAGCATTAAATTACTCCGCGTACATTTTATTTCTCAACTCTTTAATGGCATCACTTTCAAGGTATTCATCAAAACTCATATACCTGTCAATTACTCCTTTTGGCGTGATCTCAATAATTCTGTTGGCTACAGTTTGAGCAAACTCGTGATCATGCGTAGAGAAGATCACAGTACCTTTGAAATTTTTCAATGCGTTGTTAAAAGCTTGAATAGATTCCAGATCCAGGTGATTGGTAGGCTCATCTATCAATAACACATTAGCCCTTTTCATCATCATACGAGACAACATACATCTCACCTTTTCTCCTCCTGAAAGTACATTACTTTTTTTAAGTGCCTCATCACCACTAAAGATCATTTTTCCAAGGAAACCTCTGATATGAACCTCCTCTCTTTCTTCTTCTGTTTTGGCATATTGTCTTAACCAATCCACCAGGCTCAGGTCATTTTTAAAGAAATCTAAATTCTCCAATGGCAAATACCCTTGTGAAGTGGTCACTCCCCATTTGTAATCTCCTGAATCAGGCTCCATATTCCCAGTGATCACCTCGTAAAACGCTGTAGCTGCCCGTGAGGCTTTTGAAAGTAGTACAACCTTATCCCCTTTAGAAAGATTCAAATCAATCTTGTCAAAAATCAATTCGCCATCTATCTTTTTAGAAAGATTTTCCACATGTAAAATTTGATCCCCAGCTTCCCTTTCCTGATCGAATATAATGGCTGGATATCTTCTACTGGATGGTTTAATATCAGATATATTCAACTTTTCAATCATCTTTTTTCTACTTGTTGCCTGCTTAGACTTGGCCACGTTGGCAGAAAAGCGTCTGATAAACTCTTCCAGTTCTTTTTTCTTGTCCTCAGCTTTCTTATTCTGCTGAGCTCTTTGTCTGGCCGCTAATTGACTAGATTCATACCAGAAGGAATAGTTACCTGAATACTGATTCATCTTACCAAAATCAATATCTGATATATGGGTACAAACTGCATCTAAAAAGTGACGGTCATGCGATACAACAATCACGGTATTATCAAAATTGGCCAAGAAATTCTCTAGCCATCCTATGGTTTCAAAATCAAGATCATTGGTAGGTTCATCCATGATCAGCACATCCGGAGAACCAAATAATGCCTGAGCAATCAGCACCCTAACTTTGGATTTACCATCTAAATCTGCCATACTGGTATAATGCATGTCTTCAGGTATCCCTAAAGATGATAAAAGGTTTGCGGCTTCGCTTTCGGCTGTCCAGCCACCCATTTCTTCAAATTGAGCACCCAATTCACCAGCTAACACACCATCTTCTTCAGAAAAATCTGGCGTAGCATACACCTCATCCAATCTTTTCTTTAGCTCATATAAAGGTTTGTTCCCCATCATAACCGTTTCCAATACAGGAAAGTCATTAAACGCAAAGTGATCCTGAGTTAATACAGACATCCTCTTTCCTTTTTCAAGACTCACATGACCTGAAGTAGGATCAATCTCACCTGACAGTATTTTTAGAAAGGTAGATTTCCCTGCTCCATTAGCGCCAATGATTCCATAGCAATTTCCTTGCCCGAACTTGGTGTTCACATCATCAAACAAAACTCTTTTCCCGAACTGAACGGATAAATTAGATACAGTTAACATTATTTTTAATTTTTTTGCAAAACTAAGTAAAATAGTCAGATATATCTAGCTATACGCAGAGATAATTTTAAGGTAATTAGTCTTTCTAGAAATCCTAATTCTGGATATTTTTAATGATTTTTTTAACCTTTTTATCCAAAATTTTTAACACCACATTAACAAGGCTCACAAAGCTATATTAGTACATTTGTCATTATGCCTAAATCAAATTATTTGAAAAAAAATTACTTTTCGCAACCATTGACTTTGATTGCGCTGATAGGTTTATTATTCTCTCTTTCCAGTTGTAACAGCAAGGAAGAAGATTCTTATACATATTTTGGAGGTAAAATAAAAAATCCAAAAGACGACTATGTTTATTTCACAAAAGGCAAGAAAGTACTGGATTCTGCCAGACTCGATGACCACAATAAATTTTCCTTCAAACTTGACTCCCTAGATTTAGGCTTATACATGTTTAAGCATGCTGCCGAATTTCAGTACCTATACCTTGAACCAAAAGATAGTTTGTTGATTTATTTGAATACCTGGGATTTTGATGAATCTTTAATTTTTAGCGGTAAAGGAAGTGGGAAGAACAATTACCTGATCAATTTATATATTCAGCAGGAAAGAACTGAGAAAGATTTCAAGAAAAATTACAGACTTGACGAAGCAGCTTTTACAGCGGTCATTAATGACGGCATCAAAAAACAACTGAAAATATATAATGATTTTTTATCAACAGAAGAGGAAGCTCCTTCTCCGTTTTTTGAAAAACTCGCAAAAACCGGCATTTATGTGCCTTTCTACTTTTACAAGGAAAGATACGCCTACAATCATAAAAAAGCAATGGGCCTGAAGCAAGCTCCTGAACTTAGCGATGATTTTTATCAGTACCGCAAAAAGATCGAGCTCAATGATGAGTCTTTGCTTGACTATGGATGGAACCTCGCCTTTGTGAATACCTTTTTATATAACCTGGCTCATGATGAGAAGCTGAAGGATCCGGAGAACAAAATTTTTGAGCTTGAACTGATGAAGATTGTGGAAGACAGGATTCATGTAATTGATTTTAAGAATTCTCTTCTTGCTAAAGGAGCATGGGGTGCTCTTTCAAACAAGCACCTCTCAAAAGAAGATTCAGAAAAGGTCTATGCCTATTTCTTTGAACATTGTAATAATGAAAGTTATAAGAAGGAGATTGAAAAATCAATAGCGCAAAAAGAAAAAATTACAGATGGTGCTGATATGCCAAAACTTACCGCATTTAACCTTGATAATTCTGAGGTTGAGATCAATCAGTTGATCAAAAATTCAAATGCTGTGATCTACTTCTGGCCGAAGGAATTGGGAAGAATTGAAATGCTCAAGGATAAATTACATTTCCTTGAAAAGCATCATCCTGAAGTTGTTTTTATTGGCATCGAAAGAAATAAGACCGATGAAGAATGGAAAGAATTTGTAGTATCAAAAAAGTTAGCCAAAGAGCACCAGTTTAAGTTGGCAAAAAGTTCTGACTCTTATAGTTGGTATGAAGGTGATATGGAAAGAACCATCATTGTAAACGAACAGGGAAAGGTTGAAAATGGCTATGTTTTCTTCCTTGACAGCAACCTTAACTACTATTTGAAAACCATTAATAAACGCTAATTCATAGCATACTTCGTTAAATTAGTAGTATTTTTGCAAACTCTTAAACATAAAACACAGTATTTATTTGCAAACCAGAGCTTTACAAATAAATTGAGTTTTGCAAATAAAATATATGTCGATATTTAAAACGCTTGGTTTAAACCAAGCTATTGTTGATTCATTGACCGAATTAGGCTATGAACAACCCACAGAAATCCAAAAGATTGCCATTCCTCAAATACTTGGTTCAAAAGATGATTTGAAAGCTTTTGCTCAGACTGGAACTGGTAAAACAGCCGCCTTTAGTTTGCCCATACTTGAGCAAATTGATGCCGGAAACAAAAACACCCAAGCGATCATCCTTTCTCCAACAAGAGAATTAGCGATCCAAATCGCCAACAACATCAATGAATTTTCTAAAAACTTAAAAGGTGTTAAAACCATTGCGGTTTATGGAGGGGCCAATATTGAAGAGCAAATCAGACCTTTAAAAAGAGGTGTTCAAATCGTTGTGGGAACTCCCGGAAGAACACTTGACTTGATCAAAAGACGTGTTTTAAACCTGGAAAGTATTCAATGGTTAGTGCTCGATGAGGCTGATGAAATGTTGAATATGGGATTCAAGGAAGAATTGGATAAAATTCTTATAAGCACGCCACAAGACAAACAAACCTTATTATTTTCTGCAACTTTTCCAAGAGAAGTAGAAGCAATTGCCAGGAACTACATGACCAATCCGAAAGAGATCACAGCCGGAGAGAAAAATGTAGGAGCCGATAGTGTTGAACACGAATTTTTTCAGGTTACCGAACGTAACCGTTATCCTGCCCTAAAAAGGATTGCTGATATAAATCCTGATATCTATTCAATCGTATTTTGTCGTACCCGAAGAGAAACAAAAGAGGTCGCAGAAAAATTAATCGACGATGGTTATAATGCAGATGCACTTCATGGAGATCTTTCTCAGGCACAACGTGACCTTGTGATGTCAAAGTTCCGAAATAAGAATTTGCAGATTCTTGTAGCTACTGATGTTGCTGCAAGAGGACTGGACGTTAATGATTTGACACATGTGATCAATTATAAATTACCAGATCAGACAGAAAATTACACACACCGAAGTGGTAGAACCGGAAGGGCTGGTAAAAAAGGTATTTCAGTTGCAATTATTACCAGTAAAGAACGCAACAAACTGAAACCCATAGAAAGAAAGCTTCAGAAAAAATTTACACAAAAACAAGTTCCTAATGGTAAGGAAATTTGCGAAATCCAATTGTTCAAACTCATTGACAAGATTCATGATATTGAAATCAATGAAAAGGAGATCAAAGATTACCTTCCAGACATTTTTGAAAAATTACATGAACTTGATCGTGAAGAACTGATCAAAAGATTTGTGTCCATTGAATTCAACTCATTCCTTTCGTATTATCAAGATGCAAGAGATTTGAATAACAATGATGCGCCTAGTGATAGAAAAAGACCAGGAGATGATTCATTGGTTCGTTTTTATGTCAATCAAGGAAAAATGGACGACCTTACCCCCGCCCGATTGATCGGATTGATCAATGAATGCCTGAAGAAAAGAGATGTCGAGATTGGACAGATAGAAATTCTTAAAAGCTTTTCTTTCTTCGAGATCGATAAGAATTTCACTCAAGATGTGCTTGAGAAAATGAATGAAGCTGAATTCAATAACCGTTCGGTGATCGTTGAAGTGACATCAAAACCAAAAGGTAGATCTAGAAGTCGATCTTCCAAAGGTTTCGGTAGAAATGATTCAAGTAACAGAAGAAACGATTCGGGTGGTCAAAGAAGTGGTTCTGGACGCTCAAGAAATGATTCTGGAGGAAATAATAGACGTGATTCAGGAGGGAATAGAAGTGATGATTTCAGACCAAGCAGAAAAAAACCTGCTCCAGGTTCAAGACGTCGCAGACGCTAGTCTCTTATTTAAAAATGAGTAACCCATTAAAAAAGGTTGAACGTTTGATCAAATACTGATCTTACTTTCAACCTTTTTTTATTTCAATGCTACAATGCTACAATGTTTCAAAGTGTGAAATCGCAGATTCAGCGAAGTAAATTAAAATAGGTCATTTAACATCTTATCTCTAATAATAGTTTCGTAGAAAAATCAACAATCAACAATCCTGCAGGCAGGCAGGTTTAGATCTTAAAATGATCTAGATTCAAATGATTTGATCATTGTAGCATTGAAGCATTAGCGACTACCTCCTCGAGTAATTCGGCGCTTCTTTGGTAATCGTTACATTATGAGGATGGCTTTCAGAAATACCAGAAGAGGTAATTCGAACAAAGTTGGCCATTTTATGATCCGCAATGGTTGCGCTTCCACAATAGCCCATTCCTGCTCTCAGACCCCCTAGAAATTGGTGCATGGTCTCATATACTTCTCCTTTATATGGAACGCGTCCTACAATACCTTCGGGAACCAATTTCTTCACATCATCTTCTACATCCTGAAAATACCTGTCTTTTGATCCTTTTTCCATGGCTTCAATAGAACCCATTCCTCGATATGATTTAAATTTTCTTCCTTCAAAAATAATGGTCTCTCCAGGCGACTCCTTGGTGCCTGCTAATAAGGACCCCAACATTACTGTATCAGCCCCTGCTGCAATAGCCTTAGGAATATCTCCGGTATAACGAATTCCTCCATCGGCAATAACAGGAACTCCACTACCTTTGATAGCGGCAGAAACTTCCATTACGGCTGATAACTGAGGAAACCCAACTCCTGCAACAACTCGTGTTGTACAAATCGATCCTGGTCCTATACCTACCTTAACAGCATCTGCCCCAGCTTCAACTAAAAATTTTGCCGCAGCACCAGTAGCAATATTACCTACTATGATATCAACCTTCGGATATTTGGCTTTGATGTTCTTTAATACCTGAGCAACTCCTCTACTATGACCATGAGCCGTATCAATGACCAAAGCATCAACTCCTTCCTTAATCAAGGCTTTCGCCCTGTCCATAGTGTCGCCCGTAACTCCTATGGCTGCAGCCACTCTTAACCTTCCGTAGGAATCTTTATTTGCATTCGGATTTTCACTGACTTTAATGATATCTCGATAAGTAATCAAACCAACTAATTTTCCTTCAGGACTTACTACTGGTAGTTTTTCAATCTTATGGTCTTGTAAGATCATTTCCGCTTGTTTAAGAGATGTTCCCTCCTTCGCGGTAATTAGATTCTTCGAAGTCATTACTTCGGCAAGAGGTCGTTCATTATTGTTCTCAAAGCGTAAGTCACGATTGGTAATGATACCGATCAGCTCTCCCGATTCATTGATCACCGGAATACCACCAATTTTGTATTTGCTCATCAAAGATTTGGCATGAGCCACATTCTTATCTTTGGTAAGGGTAATCGGATCGATGATCATACCCGATTCTGATCTTTTCACCTTTTTAACCTCTGAAGATTGCATATCAATGGTCATATTTTTATGTAAAATACCAATCCCTCCTTCTCTTGCCATGGCTATGGCCATTTCAGATTCCGTAACCGTATCCATAGCAGCTGAAATGATGGGTGAATTGATCGTAATGTTTCTGGTGAATTTGGTTTGAATGTTTACTTCTCGAGGTAAAACTTCTGAATATGCTGGAACCAGCAAGACATCATCGTAAGTAAGTCCTTCAAGCAAAATTTTGGGAGTAGTCATAGAACGCAATTAGAAATTAATTGCGTGCAAATTTAGAACTTTAAATCGGATTGAAAAAACATAAGGCTAGTTAAAGTCTACACTTCTCCGTTAAGCGTCTATTCTTTTTGGAAATGCGCAACACCAAATCACCAGCGCACTCATCAGAACCAGAGAAAACACCATGGCCATTCCGGAAATCATAATTATAAATTTAAACCAAATAACACCCTTCCAGAGCAAATAAATACCCCCGAAAGTCAATATCAGCGATAAAAAGGGTTCAAATAATAGTATTGATGTCAGCTTAGATGGCACATTTGTCATGTACAATAAGCTTCCCAGCACAAAAAAGATCAACGATAAAGAAAGGATGTGGTTATGGATCAGGGTCAATATTTCCTGTTCTGATTTTTTAAAATGCATCACTTCGGCATCTTCATCTGCTTCATTGCCTAAATAGTTTTGTTCTACCCCCTCTGCATTCAGAGAAGTGGTAACCCTCACAAAACTAAAACCGGTAAAGAAACCCAGGTTTAGCACCAGCACAAAACAGATGACAAATATTCTGAATTGCCGAGACATCGAACCCAAAGAACCTTTTAATTTCATATTGTTACTATTATTGAGGTAATTTTGAAAGATTAGACAAGATACTGTTCACTGCATTGGTCATAGATCGGGCTGAGATAGTAGCTCCGGAAATCCCTATTACATCAGAACCGTACCTAAGTGAACTGTTGGCGTCGGCCCCATCAAATTGCCTCAACCATCTTTTACTGCTTATTTCTCCACCATAATCTTCTCTGTAGGCAAGAATCTTAATTTTTTTGATAATCATCTCCTGATCGAAGATGATCACAAAATCAAATTCATCCGCCTTACTCGGAGCTTTTCCAAAATAAAAGTAACCCAGATGCTGGTCCTGATTACTTATTTTAAAAAAAGCTTCAGGGTCAAAATCTTTGGTTAATTGTGAGATAACATCCTGCTCAAGTATAACCTTTTCCTTATTGTAAGAGTCTATTTCAAAAATGCCATATACCTCCTTATCTATTTTCTTTAGATAGTTCTTTGGAATATCTGAGAAAAAACCCAAACAAACGATAGCTAATATGTAAGTCAATAATTTCATAAGAATTGGCCTTTCTCATCATGAGTAAAGAAGGGCCAAAGATACTATTTTTAGAACATTACTCCGATTCCAACATTGAATAGGTTATCCCTATTGCCATCCTCTACGGCATCAGTCCTCCATTGATAATCTGCCTTTACCGCAACTCCCGGAGCAATTTTAAAATCACATCCAAATGTTATATCCTGACGATCAAAAGCTTTATTTTGTTCCAGATTTCCAGCTGTAGCTGCATGCGTATTATAGGTCTCGTATCTTGAGAACAAAGACAATTGTTTTCTGGAATTTCTGTTGATCAACGGCATAAAGTCGTAGGCTGCTTCTATATACATTCCATCCATTTTAGAACCGAGATCTTTACCTGTTAAATCGTTATAGGCTTCAGTGCCCGATAAACTGGAATAGATATACTGACCTCTGAAATCGAGATTCTTAATGTTGTATGAAGCATTAATACCTATCATTGATACTCCTACTGTTGACCCTTCAATTGATGGCTCATCAGATTGGGTTTCACCAAAATAACCGGCTAAGCCCACTTTTAATCCCAAAATTCCATAATAATCAAACTTCACAGATAGGTTTGGGTTATGAATCACGGATTCAGCACCTTTTTGCCTTCCCTTTCTCAATCCATCTACACCTCTTAAGGTTCCTTCACCATCTCTATAAGAGATAAAGCCATTAAAAATATAAGCCTGGTATTTTAAAGACAGATTTTGAAGGTTCCCCGTTGCCCCAATCCCCAGTTCTCTCCAGGTTGTTGGAACCACATACTTATCCAAACCAGGTCGTTCAACACCATAAAAAACAGGTGGTTCGTGATATTCATTCACATAACCCATCGGGACCAGCATCAATCCACCACGTAAATTAAAAGCTGTACTGAAACTATAGTTTACAAAAGCTTGCTCCACATATACTTCTTTGACATGCTCCAATTCAATTTCAGTCAAAAAACTTACTTTATCACTAAATTTATAACCGAACAATAATACAAGTCTATGGACATCCAGCTTACCTGGAGCAGGGCCATCTGGTTCGTTATAATCGATCTGTACATATCCTCCAATAGTTAATTTATTTGTATTGTTATATCCTAATCTGTTCGCTACTCTAAGTGAATCCTGTTTCGAATCCTGTTGGGCAAATGTTGCAGCCGTCATCAGTACAGCAGCAACCAATAATTTCCATTTCATAATGGTATAATTTTAACTTATTCTTATTTAGATTAATTATAAATAGATATATCTTGAGCAAATGTAAAAGGAATAATTTAATCTACAAAGGCTTATTTAGAATAATTTTAAATAACATGATAAATGTCATGTTTATGGGGCTTAAGAGCCCTTTATTCCCTGTAAAAAACTATATTTAGGGCATGTCATTTGCATCCAAAATACTCGTGTTATTACAGCTTACCTGTTTAGCCTATTTGCTGATTTTTACGAAATTTATTGGTCAAGGAATTTTCTTAACTGCTCAAATTAGTGGTTTCATTTTATCACTTTGGGCAGTTATTATTATGAGACCCGGTTATTTCAATATCCAACCCGAAGTAAAATCTAATGCAAACTTTATCAACTCAGGTCCCTATCGCGTCATCAGAAATCCTATGTACACCGGTTTGATCGTTTTTTTCGGATCAGGAATGGTTAATTCCTTTCGACCCAGTTCATTTCTAGTTTATCTACTATTGGTTTTTGTTTTAATTTTTAAAATAAAGCTTGAAGAAAAATTTCTTGAAAACAGGTTTGGCTCAGCCTATCTAGAGTACAAAAGTAAAACCTATCGTCTTTTTCCTTTTTTATTTTAATAGCTACATCTATCATTTACAATAGTTCAAGATGCCATACATGCATAAAAAAAACGAGCCTTTTGTCAAATAAAGTCTACGTTTTTATATATTTTTTATATTTACCAAAAAATTATAAATTTATTGATCATGAAAATTTTATGTAAAACATTATTAGTGGGTATACTTTTCATTGCATTATCTGGAACGGTCTATGCGCAGGAAAGCTCTCAGGAAAACCACGGGAACGCTTTAAATCTATTCGTTAAGTTTGGCGATAATTCAAGCATTTCAGGTAATTATGAATTCCAGGTTCATCAAGATATTACCGTTGCTCCAATGGCAAGAGTTTGGTTTGGAGGCAAAAATACATTATCCATAGGTGCCAGAGCAGATTACTACTTCGACAGGTTGTTTAAGCTTCCTCAGCCTTGGGACATTTGGGGTGGAGTTGACGCAGGTTTTGTCATTGCAGGTGATGATGACAAAGATAATTTTAATTTAAACCTCCATGCCGGTGTAGAATATAAGTTCAGCGATATGTGGGGTCTTATTCTTGAATTCGGCGGTGGAACTACCTCTTCTGGAGGGATCGGAGTCGGTATCCATTTTTAAGCATAAATCCATCATAAAATACATACAGCCCTGTGAATAATCACAGGGCTGTATGTATTTATTGTAGAATAAAATTCTTAAGTTTGAAATTCATTTAAAAGCATGGTATTATGCGCATTTTAGGTATTGATATTGGTGGAAGTGGCATCAAAGGTGGTATTGTAGATACTACTACAGGTGAGATGATGACTGAAAAATTCAGGCTCCCCACTCCCCGACCTGCTTTACCTAATGAAGTGGCAAAAACAGTGCACCAGATTGTTGATCATTTTAATTGGAAAGGAGAGGTTGGAGCAGGTTTTCCTACACCTCTTTTTCATGGTAAATGTCTAAGCGGAGGGAATCTTCACCCAGATTGGAAAGGGGTTCAGGCTGATGAGCTTTTTAAAAGCGTTACTGGTCTTGAATTTACGGTCATAAACGATGCTGACGCTGCTGCCGAGGCTGAAATGCACTTTGGCGCGGGAAAAGGGAAAGGTGGCTTGGTCGCTGTGATCACACTTGGTACAGGAATTGGATCAGGTTTATTTTTTAATGGCGTTTTAATCCCAAATTCTGAACTTGGACATGTATCCTACAAGGGTGAACCTTTTGAAAAATATGCTGCAGATTCTATTAGGAAAAAAGAAGAACTCAGTTATCCAAAATGGGGCAAAAGGCTAAATAAATATTTTAAGCATATAGAACTCATTCTGTCTCCTGACCTGTTCATCATAGGTGGGGGTGCCAGTAAAAAATTATATAAATTCCAGGATCAGATCGATATCCGAACCAAAATGATTCCGGCAGAAAATAAAAATGAAGCAGGTATTATCGGAGCAGCAATAGGTGCCTTTGATGAAGTTGGTTGAAAATAATAACAAGTATTCAAAATCAAACAGTTATTGTTTAACTAAGCACCTTCATGGTTTCATTATAAGCGACTTCAAATCTCAAAGGATTAATTCCTGTCTCAACTTTTTCTGCAGTAAAATAGGAGAGCAATTTTTCAGTAGGCATATTCCCTGTCAATTCATCTTTAGCCATAGGACATCCACCATATCCTTTTATGGCGCCATCAAAACGTAAACAACCTGCTTTATAGGCAGCATCCACTTTTTCATGCCAGTGATCAGGATGGGTATGTAAATGAGCGCCAAATTCAATCTTTGGATACATGGGAATCAAATGTTCAAATAAATACGAAATAGTTTTCCCATCAGCAACTCCTATAGTGTCAGAAAGTGATAAAATACTTACGCCTAACCTTGCCAGAACATCCGTCCATTTATCAACAATCTCAACGTTCCACGGGTCCCCGTATGGATTGCCAAAACCCATGGATAAATAGGCAACAACTTCTTTATTTTTCTTGACCGCAAGATTCATGATCTCATCCAGAGCAAGTAAAGATTGCGCTATGGTCTTACCCGTATTTCTCATTTGAAAATTCTCTGAAATCGAAAAAGGAAAGCCCAGATAATCAATTTCTTCAAACTGACCGGCATCAGAGGCACCTCGCACATTGGCAACAATAGCCAATAACTTAGAAGATGTTGACTGCAGATCAAGCATTGAGAGCACCTCAGCAGTATCACGCATTTGAGGTATAGCCTTAGGCGATACAAAACTACCAAAATCAATCGTGTCAAAACCTACTTTCAGCAGCGCATTGATATACCTTGCTTTATCTACAGTAGGAATAAAATGGCTTTTAATTCCCTGCATAGCATCTCTCGGGCATTCTATGATTTTCACTTGACTCATCAAATCAAATATAGATAATATTGACATATTGAAACAGCTCGTTTCGATTTAATTTAGATCCTGAGGGCATCGGAGGTGAGGGCATCGGAAGTGAGGTGATGAGAAGTGAGGGGGTGAGAGATGAGGGTATCACGAGCGAAGGCCTCGGAAGTGAATCTTTCACCTCCGAGGCCCTCGCAAATTCTATTGCATCAATACATCATTATATCAATGTCCCCTAGCTATCAGCTGCCATGAGAAACATTGGCTTCATTTCAAAGCGGTTATAATGAGGTCTTAACCTGTCTATATTATAGTATTTTTCTACATTAACGATCTTTTTAGAGGTTGTTACCACATCCAAAGGCACATCATCATAACGACCATTTTTAAGAACCACTAGTCTACCATGGAATCCTCCCAGGATAAGATCAAGCGCCAGGTTACCAAAAGCCATGGGTACAATAGAGTCAACCGCATCCGGATCGCCACCGCGAACCAAATAGCCTAATTTTTGGTTGATAATATTGATGGTTTTTCCTTTGTTAAAACCTGCAGTTAAAATTTTCATTTCGGCAGAGACCACATCACCTATCCCGCCTAGTTTGGCGTGACCAAACATATCTTTTTCAGAATTTTGAAACATCATTTCCCCGCCTTTAAAC
>CAJQNF010000003.1 GCA_905479625.1 uncultured Flavobacteriaceae bacterium
CCATAAAATGAGGCATCTGTATCATTATCAACATAATAAGTAGAGTTCAAGCCTAGGAAGAAAGAATCCGTGATATCGAACCCTGTCGTAAGATCAACCTGGAATTGAGGACCGTATAAAAAGTTTAAATAAGTTCCTTTAAACCCTACTTGTGCACCTAAAGTGTAATTGTTGGAAGGGTTGAAATCTGTAAGGTCATTGTCATTCATAATGGCTGCCATTAAAGACCAGTCATCGTTAATTGCATAATCTAGTTTTAAACCAGTATGAGAAAATGGACCATAAGAGAACATGTAAGAAGTGGAATAGTTAAAGTTACCTGTTGGAGAAATCACTTCATAACCTAAAAAGGTGTTGAAATTACCAAACGTCAAGGTTACTTTATCTGACACGTTCCAGTAGACATATAATTGGTTAATAATATTGTTACTAGGTGAAGATTCAAAAACAGCATCTGCTCCTCTAGGTCCGTAAACCAAATCAGCAACTGCACCTACTTTTTTTCCTTCATAGGCAAGAATAAGATTAGCCATACCAAGAGAAAAACCATTTCCATTAGCAAAGGAAGTAGCAGGGGCTATAGCTTCATCTCCGTTAGGAGCTCCTATATTTTGTCTAAAATAGGCGTCAGCACTTCCGCTTACAGTAAATTTCTTTTTTGGGGCATCTTCTGATGCTGGTATTGAGTCTTGTGCATATGTTAGAAAAACTGAGAATAACATTGCAAGAGTAAATAGATTTTTCATACTTTAATTTTTAATATTTAATAATGAGTTAATAGTAATTAAATTTCTAATGATTAATCGATGTAAAAATATATTAATAATACATTACCCCGAAAAAAAATAGGGTATATGAGTAAGAATTGTGTATTTAAGAAAATGACCCCCATAAAAATTGGGGTATATGAAAATTAAATGCATATTTTTTTATATTCTCAATAATTTGAACCCTAATGATCTGTAAAATCTTGTTATATGATATTAAAATAATATATTACATATATCAAAATGATATGTAAAAATGCATATATTCACAATTTTTACATCTAAATTTGTAAAATGAGTGGTTTTTTGAATAGATATGAGAATTGCTTCAAAGTCGAAGCACGTTAAAACAAAAGTTACTAATTTTGTTTTATCTTGTCTTCAATAGAAAGAATACTTATTATTACTGTAACAGACAAAAGTATATATGAAAGAGTATAAAATAATTAAACAAACAGGAACTGCAGTTAAGTCGCAGCAAAATTTCGAAGATTTGATCAATAGCTATGCTAAAATGAATTGGACAGTAATCAATATGTTTACGCATCGCGGAATCCTTAAAGCTCTTATTGAAAGAGACAAGAAGGAAGAAGAATCCTAATTACATCAATTATAGACTTCACTTTACCTTAAGTGATCAAATCAGATATTGATATGAAAAGTAAAAAAGCCTTTGCGTTGAGAATCGAAGCAGGTATTTTCAAAGAAGTAGAAAAACTCGCTAAAGAAAAGTTTCGATCTACTAATGGACAAATAGAATGGATGCTGAGCAAGCAGTTAAAGGAATCTGGCAGACTTTCTGACGATAGTGATAATGAAGGCCTCATTTGAGCGAGGCCTTCAGTTATTAAACAAGGCTTTATTTTTTCTTAGGGTGAACTAATTTCATTTCATCGATTAATCTTTGGCTATCGGCATATTTATCTATAATGAATAATATGTAACGGGCATCCACCATAATATTACGGCAAATTTCAGGATCATAATTATAATCGCTCATAGTTCCTTCCCATACGCGGTCAAAGTTCAGACCAATGAGGTTTCCCTTGGCGTCGATCACAGGGCTTCCTGAATTACCTCCGGTAGTGTGGTTGGTTCCTATAAAGTTTACTGGCATTTTCCCATTAATACCGTAATCTCCAAAATCTTTCTTCTTATATAACTCAATTAGTTTTTCAGGAACATCAAATTCATAGTCACCTGGCTGATATTTTTCCATAACCCCTTCAAGATAGGATACCGACTCGTAAAGCACCGCATCTTTTGGCTGGTAACCTTTGACCTGACCGTAAGTAACTCTTAAGGTACCGTTAGCATCAGGGAAAAAACGTTCATTGGGAAATGTTTCCATCAAGGCTTTCATATACACTTTTTGTGTGGCTTTGATTTTTAAATTTAGTGCCTGAAACTTAGGATTAATGGCTTCATAAAAATTATCCACCAGGCTTTTACCGAATTGATACCCCGGATCTTCATTCATTTTTATGAGGACTTCTTCTTGTGTTCCGGAAAGTAAAGTCTGCATCTTATCCATATGGGTTAAACCAGAATTACTGTAAATATTTTCAGCAAGTGCTGCTATGTCAGTGTTTTTTAATGAAGACGGTAGGTGAGATTGAGGACTTTCCTCCTTATATATGGTTACTAATTTTTTAAACACCTCTTGATCTAATGTAGTATTGTAGTTTTTGTAAAAGCCTTTAAAACCATTTAGTATTTTTGATCTTTCGGTTTCAAACGCTTCAGGTGTTTTCTGAACGTTATTTTCGAAACGGTATAACCTAACTGAGGCATTGAGCAATTCTACATTTCTATAAACGATTTCTGACCAATAGTCTCTGGCAACTGCAGTTTCTTCTATTTCGGTATATAGCGTTTCAAATTCCTGGAGTAAATTCCCATAGGCAGCATTATTTTTGTTTTTTTCCTGAAAAACAGCTTCTAACTCTTTTTTCTTTTCAATGGCTTTAGATCGCTCAAGGCCTTGACTCTCACCGATCCATTTTTTCCAATAATTCGCGATTCGTGCATATTTGGAAGCATATTGAATTTTTATTTTTGCGTCCTTTCGCATATAACCATCGACAATTTTCAAAGCCTCTTCCCTTATTTTAATTTTTGGCGGGTTTAGTTTATGAACGATCTGGTCTATGGCTACTGCCGGTAAATATTCACTTGTCCTGCCAGGAAAACCAAATACCAGGGTAAAATCGTTTTCCGAAATTCCATCTAAAGAAACAGGCAAAAAATGTTTAGGATCATAGGGCACGTTTTCCTCACTGTACTCAGCAGGTTGATTGTTTTTGTCAGCATAAATTCTGAATAAAGAAAAATCTCCGGTATGACGAGGCCACATCCAGTTATCAGTATCCGATCCAAACTTTCCAATAGAAGTTGGGGGAGCCCCAACCAGTCTGATGTCTTTAAATGTTTCTGTAACAAATAAAAGGTACTGATTTCCATCATACATAGACTTTACTTTTAAGTCTTGCCATGCTTCTTTAGCGGCTTTTTCTTTAGCCATGGCGATATGTTGATCAATTAATCGTTGTTGTTCCTTTATGCTTGCTGAAGCAGGGATGTTTTTTAAAACATCTTTGGTGATATCGTCAATTCTAACGATAAGTGTCGCTACCATACCTTTATTAGGAAGCTCTTCGCTTATGGTTTTGGCCCAAAACCCGTCTTGCAGATAATCATGCTCCACAGAAGAATGAGATTGAATAGCGCCATAGCCGCAGTGATGATTGGTAAGTAGTAAGCCGCTGTCTGAAATGATCTCTGAGGTACAGCCACCATTAAAATGTACAATAGCGTCTTTTAAACTTGAATGATTTACGTCATAAATGTCCTGGGCGCTGAGTTCACTTCCCAGACTTTTCATTTCTTTTTCATTCATACCTTTTAGCAGTGAAGGAATCCACATGCCGCCTTGCTGGGCTGATAATTGAAACGCTAGAAATAATAAGAGAATCTTGATAATTTTCATGGATAGTATATTTGAGATAGCATAGTTTTTAAAACCCAAAGTTAGTATTTTTCGGCCCGGTTTTGGTCACTATCAATAGGATAAATTACTCCTTTTTGAAAGGATTTTTGCTTTCTATCCAATCCATACCTCTTTCAAATGATTTTGGGGCATCGAATCTGTAGCCCACATAGATTTTAAAATATCCTCGAACACTATTGAACCTAATAACAGATTTCTCATTCCTGTTTGTAGCACTACCGTTGAGTGAGGTGCCCCCATAGAATCTACTTGAATTATAGCCAAGACCAATTTGGGTGCTGATATTAAGCGCCAGATTATTATGCCGAGTTGTTATATCAGGAAGGTCTTCACCTACACGAGTAATCAGCTTATTAAATTCAGGCCCTAAACCAGTCGAAAGACCAAGGTTGGAGTACCAGCTTTTGTTAATAACAAAAGTGTAGTAATAGCCAGCGTTAAGAATAGCAAAAAAACTTTTGATATCCTGAGGGGTCGTCTCATCTGTAATCTCGAAATAACCATAATATAGGCTAGGAATAAAACTTCCTGCGCTTTTTGTTTGAATTTCATTTTGATTCACCACCGCCTTAAAGGAATAATTTTCATTAAATCTGTACCAGGTAGTACCTGTAAAAGACAAGGTCTTTAAGTCAGGAAGAATGATATAATCTTCATTTCTCTGTAAATTCCCAAAAGTTGGATCCTCAAAATTGCTCACATAATACCCCTTGACTTGATTATAATCAAAGTTTTGAAGCAGGTCCTTATAAAAGATGTTGAGCGCTAGCTTGAATATTTTTGTTTTCCCTTTTAACGAAGTATCATCTGCCTGAAGAAACTTAGGAGAAAAACCAATTTTAAGCGAGATGAACCTGTAATTTATAGCAACCCCCAACCTCAAATTTGTGTTGGGTTCAATGGAATAATTGTCATCGACTCCTTCATACTCAAAAGACCGCACATCATTGTCAAGATCAAGCCTCAGATTCAAGGTATTGTTCATTTTAGCAAAATAACTATTAGAACTGTAATCCTCTTCAAGTTGCGCAAACAAAATCGCAGGCAACATGAGTAGAAAAACAAATAAGAATCGTATCATATGAGCAGGTGCAAATCTTTCAATAAATATAAAGGATTTATTGAAAATGATTTTATCATTTCTATCAAATCTCTTTGTTTTCTTTGATATAATTTGTCACTTCATCAGTAAAAATTAGTTTAAAGGAATTCTCAACATTTGAGTTGTCATAAAATCAGGCTTTTAAGCTATTTTGAAAAAGGTGTTCCTATCATTCCCACTTTGACAGTGGTCGAATGGAATTCAAACCTGCTTTTGCGCATATTCTGTTATTAATTCCATATAATACCCAAATAGTTGACAGGAGTTTTTATATATTTATTGGCTTCAAAAAATGACCATATGATCCGTTTTTATTTAACGATACTTTTTACGCTACTTTTAGTCACGAGTGTTTATTCTCAAACAAAATCCCCAGCGGATTTTTTGGGTTATGCGTTGGGAGAGAGATTTTCTCAACACCATCAGGTTGTGGACTACTTCAATCATGTAGCTGAAAACAATAAGAATGTCAAGCTCCTCACCTATGGTGAAACATATGAGAATAGACCATTGACGCTTGCTTTTATAAGTTCGGAGGCAAATATGAAAAAACTAGATGATCTTAGGCTCGACCAGTTAAAATCGGCAGGAATCATAGACGGTACAGCTTCACAAAATGATATTGCTGTAGTTTGGCTTAGTTATAATGTGCACGGTAATGAATCTGTAAGTACAGAAGTATCCATGCAAACCCTGTTCGAACTTGTGGATCCTGAAAATAAAAGATCAAAAGAATGGTTGAAAAACACAATTATTATTATAGATCCTTGTATTAATCCTGACGGAAGAGAACGCTACGTAAATTGGTTTAAACAAAAAACAAATCAACCGTATAATAAAAACCCGGATGCCATTGAACATCATGAACCATGGCCAAGAGGAAGGCCAAATCATTATCTTTTTGATTTGAACAGGGATTGGGCCTGGGCCACGCAGATCGAGACCAAACAACGGTTAGCGGTATATAACAAGTGGATGCCACATATACATGTAGATTTTCATGAAATGGGTGTGAATTCACCCTATTATTTCGCTCCGGCAGCGAAACCTTATCATGAAGTGATTACTAAATTTCAAAGAGATTTTCAACAAATTGTTGGTAAGAACCATGCCAAGTATTTTGATGAAAAGGGGTGGCTATATTTTACAAAGGAGCAGTATGATTTGTTTTATCCGAGTTATGGGGATACGTATCCAACCTACAATGGGGCCATTGGTATGACCTTTGAACAAGGAGGTAGCGGGGCAGCAGGTTTAGGAGTGAAAACCAAAGAAGGAGACGAACTCACACTTAAAGACAGGATGAGTCATCATTTGACTACAGGATTGTCAACCATAGAAGTAGCTTCTGCAAATGCATCGGTATTGAATAAGGAATTTGTTACTTATTTTAAGAATGCTTTAGAGAAACCATTAGGGAATACCAAAACATATCTTGTTAAAAATAATAAAGACGATAAGGTGGAAAGCCTGATTAAATTATTGAATTTACATCAAATCGAATATGGAAGTCCTTCATCGGAGACATCTGCTAAAGGATTGAGTTATCAATCGAATAAAGAGGTAAAAGTTTCTATAGATAAGCATGATTTATTGATCAGTGTTCACCAACCGAAGTCTAATCTGGTTAAAGCACTTTTTGAACCTCAATCGAAATTGAACGATTCCCTCACTTATGACATAACGGCCTGGTCATTACCTTATGCAAGAGGACTTGACGCCTATGCTTTAGAAGCGAAAATAGATCATGGGATTTATAAAAAAGCGATTGAACAAAAAGATACACTAGCGATTCAAAAACCTTACGCGTATATCGCGAAATGGAACAGCACGGATGATGTTGCCTATTTGTCCCGCTTACTGAAGGAAAAGATAAAAGTTAGATTTTCGACACAGGATTTCACAATAGAAGGCAATCAATTTTCGGCAGGAAGTTTAATCATAACCAGGGCGGGGAATGATAAACTAAAAGGCTTTGATTCAATAGTAAAGGACGTCGCTAAAAAAAATAATAGACTTGTAGTTCCTGTTAAAACCGGTTGGGTTAGCAGTGGTTCGGATTTTGGATCCAGCAAAGTATCCTATATGAAACCTCCAAAGGTTGCAATTTTATCAGGGCCCATAGTATCCTCTCTTAATTTTGGTGCTATCTGGCATTTCTTTGAGCAACAAATTGGATATGAATTAAATGTTTTGGATCAGTCCTATTTTACACGTGTTGATTTAAATAAGTACAATGTGCTTATTCTGCCAAGCGGAAATTATGCCAGTATACTTGATAAAAAACAAATGGGCAAATTAGAATCCTGGGTTGAGCGTGGCGGGAAGATTGTGGTCATGGGATCGGCAATCGCTTCTTTTGCATCGTCTGATGCTTTTGAAATTTCCAAATACGAAAGCAAGAAGATGAAGAAAAAAGCGAAGAACCGAAAAGATTCTATTCAAAAAGTAAATCAGTTGGGTAGCTATGATCTAAAAGAACGTAATTACTTGTCGAACCTTGTTCAAGGTGGTGTTTTCAAGACAACGCTTGATCATACACATCCTTTGGGTTATGGTTATAAAGATCATTATTACACGCTTAAGAATAACGGAATTCGTTATCCTTATTTAAAGACGGGATACAATGTAAGTGTGATCGAAGATAAATCATCCAAAGTGAGTGGTTTTGTAGGAAATAATGTAATTGATTCTATGGATGCTTCTCTTGTTTATGGAATTGAGACAAAAGGAAAAGGGACCCTTGTTTATATGGTGGATGACCCTTTATTCAGAAGTTTTTGGGAAAATGGCAAACTGCTGTTTAGCAATGCCATTTTTATGGTAGGCAATGAATAAATAATGTAAAGAACAGAATAACGTACTATGGAAAATGCACCGATGTTTACAAATGATACCATTGTATTTGGTTTGTTGATGATCTCTTTAGGGATTATCTTTTATACTTCATCAATAAAGAAAGGCTTTTGGTTTAAATTTTATAAAATAGTTCCAGCATTATTTATGGCTTATATGCTTCCGGCAGTATGGACCACTCTTGGTTTAATTGCGCCTGAATGGGAAACTATAGGCCCGGCTGGGGAGGTTGAAAAGCATTCCTCAAATTTGTATTTTATGTCGAGCAGGTATTTATTACCTGCAGCCTTGGTACTCATGACCTTAAGTATTGATTTAAAAGCGGTTTTTAACTTGGGTTGGAAAGCTTTAGCTATGTTTTTTACAGGAACCATTGGAATTGTTATTGGTGGACCAATCGCAATTCTGGCGATGTCCGTTATTTATCCTGAAGCCTTAAATGGCGCAGGACCTGACGCAGTATGGAGAGGTCTTTCTACCCTTGCAGGAAGCTGGATAGGAGGGGGAGCTAATCAAACGGCCATGTTGGAGATCTATGGTTACAACCAAAAATTATATGGCGGGATGGTATTTGTTGATATCGTAGTGGCCAATATCTGGATGGCGATCATATTGATCGGTGTCGGAAAATCAAAGGGTATTGATAAATGGTTAAAGTCAGATACGGCGGCTATTGAGGAGCTTAAAGAAAAGGTGAGTTCCTTTTCTAAAGAAGTGGAGCGCAATCCGAGTTTGACAGATTTGATGATCATGATAGCGCTGGCTTTTGGAACAGTTAGTCTGGCTCATTTATGTGCTGGATATCTCAGTGAATTTTTCAGTGATTTTGTGGGTGGCATGGAAAATGTCACCATAAAAAATATTTTTACATTTTTAGGATCCTCTTTTTTCTGGATGATCAGTTTGTCTACAGTTGGGGCAATCCTTTTGTCATTTACCAAGGCAAAGAATTATGAAGGCGCCGGCGCAAGTAAAATTGGGAGTGTGTTTATTTATATATTGGTGGCTTCCATCGGAATGAAAATGGACCTCACCTTGATTCTAGATAATATCGGTTTGGTAGGTATTGGGGTTATTTGGATGACAATTCATGCCTTATTGCTCATTGTAGTCGCTAAACTGATCCGAGCACCTTATTTCTTTTTGGCGGTGGGAAGTCAGGCAAATGTTGGTGGCGCTGCCTCGGCACCAATTGTAGCGGCGGCCTTTCACCCTTCTTTGGCAACCGTTGGAGTTTTGCTGGCAGTATTCGGCTATGCTGTTGGAACTATAGCTGCCATTGGCTGTACAATATTAATGCAATTGGTCTCACCTTAAATCAAAGGATTTAGTTATGAATTAATTCATTTTTTCTAATATATTTGCGCACGGTTAAAATCAAAATAAAATGAAGAAGATAGGTCTGTTATTATTAGTTGCCATAGCTGTAATTGCCTGTGGTAAGGAGAATGAAAACACCATGTACGTCAAGGCTTCTGTCAAAGGACTTAAAAAGGGAACTTTCTATTTACAAAAACAGATAGATTCGATGATTGTGTCAGTTGATTCTATTAGTGTTGACGGTACGGAAGATTTTTTAATGACCGATGATGTAATGAGCCCTGAGATGTATTACCTAACTTTGGGAAACAGTTCAAAAAGAATTTCATTCTTCGGAGAAAAGGATACAGTATATATTAGTTCTCAGCTCGACCTCTTTGGTTTAAAAGCAAAGATAAAGGGCTCTGCCAATCAAGAACTTTTGGATAATTTCAATGATATTCAGCAAAAGTTTAACAACCAGAAACTGGATCTGATGAAAGCCGAATTTGAAGCCATAAAGGCAAATAGTCAGGATTCTGTTGACATGGTAGCGAAAAAATTAAAAAGTTGGGAAAGAAAGAAGTATTTATACTCGACCAATTTTGCAGTGAAAAATGCCAATTTTGAAGTAGCTCCATATATTGCGCTCACTGATTTGTTTGATGCCAATCTAGGTCTGTTGGATACGATTAATAATTCCTTGACTCCGAGTATAAAGGAATCCAAATACGGAAAACAGCTGGATGCTTATATTCAGGACATTAAGGCTGTGGAGTAATCGTTTTTTTGATTTAAAATCGGTTATCACCGTCTAAAAGATCTCCTAGTCCTCCAAGAATACTGCCTTCTCCTTTTCGCTTCCCACCCTGTGAGGGAGCACTTGCTATGATTCTATCGGCCAATCGGCTGAATGGTAAGGATTGAATGGCGACAGTTCCAGGCCCTGTCAAGTTTGCAAAAAACACTCCTTCCCCACCAAATATTGTATTTCTGATACCACCAACAAATTCGATATCATAATGAACCGTATGACTAAATCCAACGATACATCCGGTATCAACTTTCAATATCTCACCTGCTTGTAACTCTTTTTTGATCACGGTACCGCTCGCATGCAAAAAGGCCATGCCATCACCTTGAATTTTTTCCATAATGAAGCCTTCTCCACCAAAAAATCCCCTTCCCAGTTTCTTGGAAAACTCTATACTGATCGCAACACCCTTGGCCGCACATAGAAAAGCGTCTTTTTGACAAATAAAAACACCATCAAAACGATTAAGGTCAATAGGGATGATCTTTCCGGGGTAGGGGGAGGCAAAGGATACCTTTTTCTTTGCCGCAGAAGTATTGGTAAAAACAGTCATAAACAGACTCTCACCTGTAAGAAGTCTTTTTCCTGCGGAAAACAAACTACCCAGAATGTCCTTGTTCTGACCTGAACCATCTCCAAAAATAGTATCCATTTTTATGTTATCGTCCATCATCATAAAACTGCCTGCTTCAGCTACCACTCCTTCATGTGGGTCAAGTTCGATTTCAACGAATTGCATTTCTTCTCCGTAAATCGTATAATCTATTTCGTGCGCTTTCATAGTTTGGGGGAATTAAAAATGTTTGTCTATTTATGTTTTTAACTTGATGCTCCAGGTGAATTCAAAATCTGAAACCATGATTTTTTCCTCATTAAATCCTGCTGCCTTTAACACCAGATTTTGTCCTTCTCCGGTTTCGATGGCAGCTGCAATAGCCTGATCAATTTCGATACCCTGATGGCAGGAAAAAATAATTTTGCCTGTAGCTTTTTTATGAAAAGCGCCTTCTTGTTTTACAACAAGCATTGATATTTTTTGGTTGCAATCCTTTATTTTTTTCATCATAAGTATACCTGTTACCAGCTCGGCAGCCATACCTTGGGTAGCCCAATAAAGTGACTTAAAAGGATTTTGATTTATCCACTTATGTGTGACGCTTGCATAAGCTTCTGTATCCGAAATAGCACTTACTCTTATGCCTGAAATAAAGGCTGAGGGTAATTTTATAGCTAAAAAACGATTTAAATTTCTGACTGTAAATTTTGGCATTATAGGGCTTTAAGCCCCTAATTTACAATAAAAAATGGGATTTGGAGGTATAACTCAAATGTTAAATAAATGTTAAAATACAGTACTTTGTATTGCATAGTATTATCTTTTATCCATATATTTGCATAAGAAAGTATTATACACTTTATATTATGACAACAAGAAACGACAACAACAATGCATTTTTACTACACTTATCTTCATTTTTTGGATACATATTTCCTTTTGGTGCCGTAGTGGGACCTTTGGTAATTTGGGAGTTGAATAAACGAAAAAGTGATTTTATCGATAAGAATGGTAAAGAGGCGATCAATTTTAATCTAAGCTATTTACTGTACACATTTATTCTTGGGTTGTCAGTGATCCCATTTGTTGTAAGAACCATCATGGACGATTTTCATCATTTAGATCTTTTTGGAATGATCAGTGTTGGTTCACTTATTGGTGTTTTGGCTGTTGTAAAGTTCATACTGATCATTACGGCTGCCATTAAAGCCAATCAAGGTGAAGTCTATAATTACCCCTTAACTATTAAATTTATTAAATAATAACATTATGATCACAATACTAATCTCAATCGTAATATTTATTGCAAATACCATACAGTCGGTTTTGTTTTAAAAACAGCAGGTCTTAAGAATCATTAATAAAAGATTAAAAGAGAAAAACATGAAGATTGAAAACACAAAAGCACAAATGCGTAAAGGAGTTTTAGAATTCTGCATCCTTTCTATATTAGAAGGTGGGGATGCGTATACTTCTGAAATTCTGGTCCAGTTAAAAGACGCAAAACTGCTTGTCGTTGAGGGTACAGTGTATCCTTTACTAACAAGATTAAAAAATGCTGGACTCTTGTCCTATCGCTGGGAGGAATCAACTTCTGGTCCACCTAGAAAATATTATGGTTTAACCGAAACAGGAAAAATATTTTTAACCGGTTTAAATACCACCTGGAGTGAATTGGTTAAGGCAGTGAATCTGGTTACAAAAAATAATAAATCAAAAACTACAACAAAATGAACAAGACAATAAATATAAATCTAGGAGGCATATTTTTTCACATTGATGAAGTTGCTTATCAAAAACTGAAAGGTTATTTAGATGCTATTCGACGTTCTTTAAGTGATGACCCCAAGGGTAGAGATGAAATCATAACGGATATCGAATCCAGAATAGGTGAGTTGTTATCGGCTAGAGTAAAGGATGTCAGGCAAGTGATCAATCAGCAAGATATTGATGAAGTGATCGAGGTTATGGGGAAACCTGAAGACTATATGGTTGATGATGAGATTTTTAACGATGATTCTTATGGGAGTTATAGTAGCCAGAGAAGTAAAAAACTCTATAGAGATGGCAGCGACAGATTCCTTGGAGGTGTTTCATCAGGAATGGCGCATTATTTGAAAATTGATGTGATCTGGGTCAGACTGGGTTGGTTGGTTGCAGCATTTGGTTTCGGATTTGGTTTTATCGTTTATCCCATATTATGGATATTATTACCGGAAGCGAACACTACGGCAGAAAAGCTTGAGATGGAGGGGGCTGAGGTCAATATCAGTAATATAGAAAAAAAAATTCGTGACGAGATCACAGAAGCATCTTCACGCGTAAAACACGGCATTGATGAGGTGTCAGAAAAAGTAAAAAATGCCGACTATAAAAAGTACGGTGCCAAAGCGAAATCAGGTTCACAGGACTTTGTCGATACCTTGGGAAAGATCTTCGTAACCCTCTTTATGATTGTCGGTAAGTTCATTGGAGTTATATTGATCATCGTATCTGTAGCCACTATTTTAGGGTTATTAGTAGGATTGTTTACCGTTGGTTCTCTTGATTTTATTCATGAAGACTGGTTTTTTCAGAATTCAATGATGTACAATAGTTCTGGACTACCAATTTGGGTTTTATCCATATTGACTTTTGTATTGGTGGCGGTTCCTTTCTTTTTTCTGTTTGCCCTTGGTTTAAGAATCTTGTCAAACAACACAAAATCAATAGGTAAAACAGCTAAGTTTTCCTTATTAGGGATCTGGATCGTTGCACTTTTACTTGCCATATTTTTTGGTACACGCCAGTTCATGAATTCGGCTTATGACGGCACTGTAACAAATACACAGGAGCTCATATACAGCCCGACAGACACTTTAGAAGTAAAGATGGTCGATAATAAGGATATTTCAAATAATGGTACTTTAAAGCGTCATTGGAAGTCTGAAATAATCATTGATACTGATAATGAGGAGAAAATTTACTCTAATAATATTAGATTGAATATCCTGGCTTCTGACAATGAAACCATGTATACCAAGGTTCGCAAATTGTCACAAGGAAAAAGCAGGAAAGATGCCAGAGACAATGCGGATCTTATTGATCATGGATATGAACTAAACGAAGAGGAACTGAGAATTAATGGTTTCTTTTTAGCAGAGATGAGCAACAGGTTTAGTGAACAACGTCTATACGTGGATTTATATTTACCTGAAGGACAAGTCATCTATTTGGATAATTCGACCAAATCTTTTCTTTATGATGTAGATAATGTTCAAAGTATTTATGACAATGATATGGTCAAACACTATTTTAAAATGACTGCAGAAGGACTGAGTTGTCTTGATTGCAGTGAACAGGAGATCAATATCGGACATGAGGATGATTCTTTTCAAATGAAAATAGACGAAGAAGGAGTACATATTGAGATTCAAGAAGAGGGAAGGGAAAAATCAGAGGTAAAAATTGATGGATCAGGAGTCATTGTAAAAAGTTCAAAAGATACTGTATAAGGTTTCTTATCAAAAAATGTAGCATATTATTAAATCAACTGTAACATGTTGTACCATAGCGTAGTCTCATAATAAACAGCCTATTTCAAAAAATATAAATCATGAAAAAAATTATCAAATTAACAAGTATTTTATTTCTAGTCTTCAGCATGACCTCTTGTATGTTTAACGGAGTGAATGGAGACGGAAACGTAGTTTCTAAAAAACGAAAAATATCAAATGACTTTGTTCGTATAAGTGCGAGTAGGGGCCTAGACGTTTATATCACCAAAAGTAAAAACATTTCATTGGAAGTAGAGGCTGATGAGAATTTGCATGAATTGATCGAAACTGAAGTAAAAAACGGAACTTTATATATTACCGCTACCAAGAATATTAATATGGCCAGCGCCAAGAAGATACATGTTTCTGCTGACAACATCAATGAAATACAAGTAAACAGTGGAGCGGAGGTATATTCAGAGAATACTTTTTCTTCTGAAAGATTAGTTTTAAGTGTGAGTAGTGGTGCCCATGCAAAAATGGACCTAAAAGTAGGTGATCTCACTTGTGAGAGTTCAAGTGGTGCCGGAATGGTGTTAAGAGGAGAAGCAAATACTTTAACAGCTTCTTCTTCAAGCGGCAGTGACATTGCAGCTTATGAACTCATAGCGAAAGAGTGTACTGCAAAAGCCAGTAGCGGATCGGATATTGAGTTAAACGTAAGCAATAGGTTTGATGGCAGTGCCAGCAGTGGTGGAGATATAAAATTTAAAGGAAATCCGAAAAAAATCGATAAAAATAATAACTCTGGAGGAAGCGTAAGGCAGGTCAATGGTTGATCTGTTATTTTTTATGTAGAAGTATTTAAAATCACGTCTTTGGCGTGATTTATATATTTACGACCAATAGGAATTCGTTTATCTGCTACCAAAACAGAGTTTCCTTCAAGTGCCTGAATTTTATCCAACGCCACGGTAAAAGACCTGTGAATTCGAAGAAAAAGATTGTTTGGTAATTCTTCTGTAATGCCAGACAAAGATTTATGCGCCAGATAGTCTCCAGATTTGGTAAAAACCTTGATATAATCCTTCAGACTTTCGATAAAGTAAATGTCTTCAAATTTTATTTTTATCAGCTTTTTGTCAACTTTTAAAAAAATAAATGATTTTTCAGTGGCGGGTTGATGCGTATCCGTAGATTGCCCTATCATCATTTTTTGTGATAATTTGTTGATCGATTTTAAAAAACGTGAAAATGGAATGGGCTTGACCAAATAATCAAATACGTCAAGATCAAAACTTTCTACAGCATATTCTCGATAAGCTGTTGTGATAATGAAATAAGGTTTCGCATCAAGACTTTTGATAAAATCCAAACCATTCATTTTAGGCATGTTAATGTCAATAAATACGGCATCAACGTCATTACTTTCAATCAAAGACAGGGCGTCAACCGGATTCGTATAACTACCCAAAAGTTGCATATTTGAAAATTCTTTCAAATGCGTTGCAATGACCTCTCCAGCCAGCGGTTCATCGTCTATTATAATGCATTTAATCTTCATACAAGGGTAGTTTCAAATTGACGGTATACTCATTTCCTTTAGACTTGGTTTTTAAACTATATTCGGAGCCATAAAGAAGCTGTAGTCTCCTTTTTACATTTTTAATTCCGATACCATGTGCAGGAGTTTTTTCGTCGTTTTTCACAAAGTTATTCGTTACAGTAAAGTAAAGGAAATTGTCTTTAACAACAAAGTCAATAAGAACTTTTATATCTTCTTGATGATTGGTTCCATGTTTAAAACAATTCTCTAAAAAGGGAAGGAACAAAAGGGGAGGAATCTCTATATCGTCCATATTACCGTCAATACTAATCTCAGATTTCACTCTGTCTCCATACCGTAATTTTTCAAGCTCCAAATAACTGTACAAGTAATTAATGGACTTCATCAAACTAATTTTTGGTTCTTTGACCTCATACAATACATATTGCATAATCTCTGAGAGCTTCATTACCACGTTTGCTGCATTGGGTGATTGTTTGATCACTAAGGCGTATAAATTATTTAAAGTATTGAAAAAGAAGTGAGGCTGAATCTGTGACTTTAAAAAATTAAGCTCTGTCTCAAGTTGTATTCTTTGTAGGTCATCATTGCGTTTTTTTTCATTCATCCAATCATAGGTCAGTTTGATTGCCGAAACCAATGCAATAACATAAATTGTTCCTATGACCAGTTCCACAATATGAATAACCGTAAAAGGCTCTTGATTGCCTTGTGCTTCAGGCCAGATGTTCTCTGTAACCAGGATATAATTGAGACCGGTTCTTGTTAAATAGAACAGTGCAAGAGAAAACACAAATAAAAGAAAGAATTGCAAGTATTTTTTTTTGAGAATAAACCTTGGAATCAGGTAGTAAATAGTGAAATATGTGATCACAATATTCAAGGGGAACTCAATAAGATTGGATTTCAAAGAATACCAATAGTCATTGTTAATTGTCGCAAACCTAAAAAAATTGAAAACAAAATAGAGCAACCAGAACAGTAGGTGGTATTTGATAGGGATCCTAAATTCAGAAAAAAGTTTTTTGAACATCATGCAATACTTAAGCGCCAGGGACTTGCTTTTTTGACGATTATTAATTTAGAAAAATCTATGAGCCAATATGTTCAACTCTTTTGGGCCCTTTTACGGAAACTATATAAAAAGCAGGTTATGACTATGGTCCTGCCACTAATTCGATAAATTGAACATAGTCATCATTTTTAGCAGCTATTATGTACTTCTTATCCTTAATGTTAATAAAAGTCAAATCTTTCGTGTCACCAGGGATGTATAAGCCGCTTTCAGTTGGAGGAACAGCTTTAAATCCACCCTTTCCATCGCCTTCAAGATATAGTCCGAACCCGGCGTCATTTCTAGGTGTTTCTACTTCAGACCCATATAAATTACCTGCAATTACTACATCAAGATGTTGATCATTGTTAAAATCTTTGACTAGAATTTGATTGACACTTGACAATTGAGACATGTTTGGTAAATTATGGATGACAAATTCACCGTCTTTGTTTTCAAGATATATACTAGCAAATGATTTCACTTGATAGTGTAAAGCACTTTCAAGAGATTTTTTTGTATAAACGTCTTCTAATGTTGCAACGGCAAAGGCATCGTAATCTTCGAATTTTTTCTTAATACCAGGAACTTGCTCTGATGAACATTGGCGCCCCCTCACAGGAAATTTCTCCCCCTCATCATAATAACTCAAGACAATATCATTTTTCTGATTCTTATCAAAATCGTTGAGGTAAATATCAAATGTTTCCTCTTCGTTTGCTTTGTATTTATAATTTAAACCCAGATTTCCAACGATAAAGTCTATATCACCATCTTGGTCAAAATCACCCTCTTCAATGCTGAACCACCAACCTGTGGCGTCATTTAAGTTTAGTTTTTCTGTAATATTTTCAAAACTACCTCTATTGTTTCTAAATACTGTAATTGGCATCCATTCTCCAACTATGATGAGATCGACCCAGCCATCCTGATCATAATCGGTCCAGCTTGCATCAGTAACCATTCCTAAATCAATAAGACCCGGTGCAATTTTTTCTGTTGCGTTAACAAATTTCGGATGCCCTTTCGTACTTACGTTCTCAAGAATATAACTTGAGGTGGCCATGGGATAGTTTTTTGGAATGAGTCTTCCTCCTATAAACAAATCAAGATCACCGTCCTTGTCATAATCATACTCTTGTACCCTTGAACCACTGATAATCATTTCTGGAAGCGCTGAGGCTGTTTTTGATAAATTCCCCTTACCGTCATTCAGGTATAAGCGATCTTGCAATAGTTCAGAGTTATAATCAAATTCATTTCCGCCGCTAACCACATATAAGTCGTTGAAACCATCTCCGTCTGCGTCAAAAATAAGGCTGCCTAAATCTTCTCGATCACTGTCATTGTCAACATCAGGAAAATGCTGTCTTAGAAATCCTTCAGCAGTTTGATAATAGACGGCAGTTTGGTTATTATGCGCCCCTGCGATCACAAAATCATCCAAGCCATCACCATTTAAATCCCCTACAGTGGCCCCAGGGCCTAAAGTAGACATCTTATGTGGTAATAATACCTGATCTTTAAAATCGTCGTATTCATTCTCTGAATGCTTGTGATTCATTACAATAGAAGGATTATTTTCAGTTTTGAATAAAGGTTTCACCTTTGTCAATAAAGGCTTTTCATCAATACCAGCATTCTTGTAGTCAATCGTAAGGAATTGATTCTTATCGACATTATTCAATACTTGAATTTTACCATCAGGCCATGCAATCTTAATTTCATCCGCCTGTATCGCACTTCCGATACCAAAATGTAGTTGTGGCGCAACAGATGATTGAAACCCTCTTGTTAAGGTCATTTCTTGAAACTGAGTCACTTCATTGACTGTGATATATGCCTTGACCCCAAGGCCTGATTTATTCTTATCAGGGCCATTGAAATTTAAAGTCATAAAATTATTATGATCTGAGCTAAAATTTTCAAATATGGCGGCTTTATCATCAATGTTGTTAACGACGATTTCAAGATCTCCGTCATTATCAAGGTCGACGTAAACACATCCATTTGACCAACCGACAAATTCCAGACCCCATGCTTCATTCATTTTATCAAAAGTGAGATCACCATTATTTCTAAATACAAAATTGTCAATTTTTTCGGAAGGTATAGCCAAAGATTTTTCCAAAAATTGATCCTTGGTCATCTTCTCTTTCTTTAATTTATTGAAATAGTCTTTGTTGTTGATTTCTCTCCGTGTTCCATTTGAGATATAGATGTCTTTCCAACCATCGTTATCCAAGTCAGCTATTAATGGACCCCAACTCCAGTCAGTAGTTGCTAAACCAGCGATTCTGGCTACATTACTAAATGAGGGTAAAGAATCATGTATGTTACCATTGTTCATTTGCAATTGGTTCTGCATGTATTGGTAGTGAAATCCGGCATTAACAGTTCCCCAAAACAAATCAGGATTCATACCAGACATATTAGCTTTAGATCTTCTGTTGTTTCCCGGAGTCATATCCATTTGTATGATGTCGAGTAGTTGATCATTGTTGAAATCAGCGATGTCAACACCCATTCCATACAGAGCGGTTTGTTTTGTGAGTTCTTTTGAATGTTCACTAAAGGTGCCGTCACCATCGTTGATCAACATATAATCAGGAACATTAAAATCATTTGAAATATAGATATCAGGCCAGCCATCACCGTTGATGTCTCCCACTGTTGCGCTATTGGTCAGACCAAATGATCTAATCTCTGCCTCGACAGTAACATCAGTGAATGTGTCGCCATCATTTCTAAAAAGTTTATCTGTTTCATAATCCCTTGGATTACGCATTTTATAAGAATAGAAATTATTTGGGGCATTAAAGTTAGTAGGAGGGTAGTTGGCTACATAAAGATCCAAGTCTCCATCAAGATCATAATCGAAAAAGGTTGATTGAATCGTATTCCCTATATCACTGACGCCATAGGTTTCTGCTTCTTCTGAAAAAGTAGAATCCCCGTTATTCATAAATAATAAGTTGCCTTTTGGTGCAAATTTTCCAGCAACTGAACAATAAATGTCAAGAAAGCCATCATTGTTGACGTCTGCCATGGTCACACCTGTAAACCAGCGCTCATCCCCAGCTACACCAGCAACATCAGAAATGTCTTCAAATTGAAGATTTCCTTTATTTAGATAAAGTTTGTTCTCTACCATATTACCTGTAAAATACAGATCTATCAAACCATCATTGTTGATGTCACCTGCAGAAACACCACCACCCATATAGATATATGCATAAGCCATATAGTTCAAAGAATCATTTTCTATCAGATTGTTAGAGAAGTTGATAGAACTATTATCTGAATCTAATTGTTTGAATAGTTTGACAGAAGGTTTTGCTCCTGGATTGGAGCAAGAAAGCAATAAAGTGCTGACTGATAGAAAAAACAAAATATTTTTCATGATCATAAGAGGTTCTATTTGGGGTATAAAAATACAAAAACAGAGCATTATTTAATGCTCTGTTTTAGTTAAATTAAGATAAAAAATATCTTGTTGATTACCACTCTGGGTTTTGCGTCAATGTACCACTACTTTGGTCAATAGCACCAACTGGTACCGGGAACAAGTTGTGTTTATTTGCAGCTCCAGCAAATTTAGGTCCGAAGTTTGGAATAGTTCTTACTTCGTTACCAACATATTCTGTCATTGTGTCAACGAGTACATTCCATCTTCTAAGATCAAACAAACGATGTCCTTCCATTGCAAGCTCTAATCTTCTCTCCATTCTCACAGCTTTTCTAGCCTGATCTTGTGATCCAAAATCACCAGCAGCATAAAGTCCGATGTCATAATTAGCAGCATCAGATCCGTCAGCAGCTTTAATAGGAGTACTGTCAATTGCTCTTTGACGAACTTGATTAACATAGCCAAGTGCAGTAGGTAAATCATTCGTTTCAACAGCAGCTTCAGCAGCCATTAATAATACATCAGCATATCTGATAAAGTGATAGTTGATACCAGAGCGTTGTTCACCCCAGCCACCAGCTCCGACTTGAGAGTCTTCACCTGCCCAGTATACATTCTTACGTCCTAAGTATGGTCCTGAAATATCAGTAAAACCAGCTCTTACCCAATCTTTACCTGGGTTAATGTCCCAGTTATTGTAATTGATACCACGTCTACCGGCAGTATAATCAACTCTTGGGTCAAGAGTTCCTGTGTGCATTGTAAAAGAGTCACCACTTTCAAGCCCAGCATCATTAGCAACATCAGTATCATTATACGTATCCAATAATGGTAAACCACCACTTGTTTGGAATGCGTTAACTAAATCTTGAGTAGGTTGATAGAATCCACAACACCATCCGTTAGGCCCTTGGTAATTCAAAACACCACCTTGGTTTCCGTTTGGTGCGAAAGCCCCACCAATTGGACTGAATTCAATAGCGAAAATATTTTCGCTTCCTTGTTCTCCAGCAACTCTAAAGTTATCTCCATATTCAGGTAATAAAGAGTATTTACCACCATTGATAACTCCCTCGAATGCTCCTAAAGCTTCAGAATATGCTCCCTGATACAATTTAGATTTACCCCAATAAGCTTGTGCAGCCCAATTAGTAGCTCTACCAAAATCGCCTTGGTCATCCGGAAGATTTTGAGTTGCAAATAAGAAATCTGCATCGATAGCAGCCCATAATGGCGTACCATTTGGTTGAGCAAAATCGGTGTCAGCATAATTTTGTTCACTAATATATGTAGCGTATTGACCCCACATAATTTGCAATTGGAAATTATAATGACCTCTTAAAAATCTAGCTTCAGCCAATTGATTCTTAAAAGTAACTTCTCCACCTTCAGCACCAAGGATTAATGCAATTACTGCATTTGCTCTGTTTGCTCCTGCATACAGTGCTCTCCATTTTGATCCTAAATAAGAAAGTCCGGTAGTCCAGTCATAAACTTCTAATCTGAATAATGTTTGCTGGTCACCATCATTACTACCTTTGTGTGCATCATCTGCAATCACATCCATCCACCAGTTATCACCGGTAGCTTCCCATCCACCTGAGGCATTAGTTACACCATCTAAAGAGCTGTAAGCAGCTGTCAATAGAAAGTTAACTCCATCTGTATTTGCTAATGCATCAGGATTTAACGTACCGATTTCAATCGTTTCGCTAAATTCATCGCTACATGCTAATACACTCATTAGCAAAAGCATTATATAAAATATTCTGTTTTTCATTTTTTAAAATTTAATATTTAAACCTATAGTAAATATCTGTGACAGAGGATAAGTTCTAGAATCTATCCCCATGTTTAAGTTCTCAGCTTGACCACCAATAGATCTTGGAAGAATCTCAGGGTCAACACCACTATATGATGTAATTGTGAACAAGTTAGTTCCTTGTAAATAGATTCTAAATCTTTCCATACCCATTTTGTCTGTTGTAGCAGAAGGTAGAGAATATCCTAATTGTAAGTTTTTCAATCTAAAGAAAGAACCGTCTTCAACAAAGAAGCTGTTTGCATTCACTTCTACACCATTTAAGCTATTGCTCAAAGCTGGATAAGTAGCATTCGTATTATCTGGTCTCCAAGAATCAATAACATCTGTAGTTCTGTTTCCGTTCGGGAAGATCGGGAAGTTAAATGCTTTTGTGTGATTATAGATATCGTTTCCTTGCGATCCGTTAAAGAAAGCAGAAAGATCGAAACCTTTAAATCCAGCATTTAAGTTCAAACCATAAGTGAAATCAGGATGAGGACTACCAATTTTTGTTCTATCACCATCATCAACAACTTGATCTCCATTTACGTCTTCATATTCAAATCTACCAGTATCAGAAAATCCTGAAACCTGACGACCATAGAAGTAAGAAATTGGTTCTCCTTCTGAAGTTCTTGTATAAGCTCCAGCCCAACTAGTTAATGCATTACCATTAATTGGAGTTCCGTTTACCAATGACTTTACCTCATTTTTATAGTGAGACAAGTTAAAGTTGGCACCAAAAGATAATCCATTGTCCCAAGTGTTGTTATAACCAACAGACCAGTCAATACCTGTATTGTTAACCTCACCTAAATTTACAAATGGTGGCGGTGCTTCAGGTCCTGTAGATGGAATCAAGTTACTATTTCTTGCAAACAAACCATCAGTTACAATCTGATAAAATTCGATTGAAGTTGATAACTTACTACTAAAGAAATCTAATTCTATACCAATGTTACTAGTATTACTTTTTTCCCATTTCAAGTCTTCATTTCCAATCTGATCCTGTATAGCACCTGTACTTAAAGAATTTCCAAACACGTAATTTGCGGTATTTTCGTTAAAGGCATACAAAGTTTGAGTCGGGTTGTTTACAGGAAGATCCTGGCTACCTAACTGACCCCATGATCCTTTTAACTTCAAACGGTTTAAAACACCAGAATTGTTAAACCAATCTTCATTACTCATCACCCAACCTGCGCTAACTGATGGAAAAACATCTGATTTGTTATCACCTGCAAAACGAGAACTCTTGTCATAACGTAAAGTACCAGTAAAGAAATATTTCTGCTTGTAGTTATAATCTGCTGAACCAAAAACGGAAAATAATGTAAAACCATTCTCATAAGCATAAGTTACATTTGGTGGATCAAATCCATTAGCTAACGTATAAAAATTAGGAGATTCATTGAAGTAATTTTGACGATTTACTCCTTTACCTTTATTAGAATTTTCTAGTGCTTCAGTCGCTATAAATACATTTAAGTTGTGATTGTCAGCAAAAGTATTTCTATACATTAACATATTTGTCCAAGTCCAGTTAAAAAATGTTTGGTCTTGTTCCTCTAATGTGTTTTTAGAAGCTGCTTCACCATGTTCTGGATCTAAAGGACTAAAATTTCTTGTATCAAAGATTCCAATACTACCAGCAAAAGTAGTCTTGAACGTCAAGTTATCAGTAATATCATATGAAGCATATACATCTCCAAAAGTTCTGATGTTTCTAAGATAGTTGTCCTTCGCTCTATAAAGTAAAGCATAAGGTTGTCTCGTGTTAGAAAGATCTGTTGAATTACTGAAAGTACCTGCAAACTGAGGCTCATCAAATCCTGGTCTCTCACCATAAACAGCCATCAATGGAGTCGCTCTAAAAGCTGATTCCCAACCTTCACTGTTTCCTTGTTGTTCTGTTGTATAAGATACATTTAAATGTTGTCCTATTTTTAATCTTTCAGTAGGCTTAAATTCATTGTTCACCTGTATACTTGCTTTTGCAAAACCAGTGTGTTTAATAACACCACCTCTGTTCAAATAATTAATAGACATAAATGACTTACTGGTTTCAGTACCACCAGCCAGAGATACAGTAGCTGAAACTGTTGGCGCAGATTGAGTGATCTCATTCCACCAGTTTGTACCACCAGGTTGAACCGGCACTACCCAGTCTGCTCCTTTAGATCCAGATAGATCTAAAACAGATGGAAGTACAGGGCCATTTGGATCTCTACCATATTGTACATGACCTCTAAAGTCTCCTCCACCATTGTTAACATCGTTGGTATAACCTTCCCAAAGCATGTCAGCATGTTGCTGAAGATTCATTAAACTTGGATCATTCACAGTTTGAGAGACACCAGTATAGATATCAACAGTGATTGAAGATTTTTCCATATTATAGCTACCACTTTTAGTAGTTACAATAATAACTCCATTCGATGCTCTAGAACCATAGATTGCTGCAGCACCATCCTTCAAAACGTTCATCTGATCGATGTCACCTGGATTGATAGATGTAAGCACATTAGCATCAGTAGTTTGAACTCCGTCAATAATGTAAAGAGGTCCAGTACCATTGGTAGAACCAATACCACGAATGTTAACATTCGGAGCAGCTCCTGGAGCACCATTACTAAGAACTTGAACACCTGTTACCCTACCTTGTAGAGCTTCTGCAGCATTCACTGTTGGTACCTTAAGTGCTTCGTCCATGTCTACAGAAGCAACCGAACCGGTAATATCTCCTCTAGTCTGTTGAGAATAACCAACAACAACTACTTCTTCAAGGGTGTTGTCTCCACCAGCAAGCGTAATGTTGATCACGGAATCACTACCAATAGTAGCACTTCCTGTTGTCATTCCAATAAAGCTAAACTCTAAAACGTCACCTTCATTGGCTTCAATGGAATAATTCCCATCGAAATCACTAGTAACACCATTAGAGGTGCCCTGAACAACTACAGTTGCTCCAGGCAATGGCCCGTCAGCGTCTGAGACTGTTCCTGTGATCGTCTTTTGCGCCATTGTAAAGCCGCAGGTCAAGAAGATCCCCAGAATGATTAAACTTTTAAATAATTGTTTTCCCATAATAAATAATTATTAATTAATAAATTGATTGTAAGCGTGTGATTTTTTTGAAAAATCACCAAAAATTTTTTCAATGCATAAGAATAAAAGTTTTAAGATTAACTAAAAATAATAATATACATATAACATAAATCGCCTGATAAATAACATTTTTTTAACGTTAAAAATGAAATTGATCTGAAAGCGTTAATTTTTCATAAGATTTAAATTGCAAGATATAAAATTTATTGATTCAATTCTAACAACATTATATTTTTAAATTCAACGGGGTGACTCTCGCTCTGAAGTGAGATAAAACCCTGTTTTAGAGGCTTTCCATCAAGATTGTTTAAGGTGTTATACTCCCCTCCAATCACAGGATGCTCATATTCCATGACCTGTTTGCCGTCAATAAAATGGCGAATTATCGAATCATTTCTTACTTCAATCTCCAAATTGACCCATTGTTCACCATAATACGTATCAGAACTTGAAGCGATACAATGTTCAGTGACCAATTCATTATTTATGCTGACATGTGTGCCTGGCGTACATAAATTAGCTGTACTTCTTGATTCATTGTCTGAGACCCCACCCAATAACTGTACTTCAATGCATACCGGAAAGTTTTGATCAAGCTCCATAGATTTCGGAGATTGACAGTGAATCATAACACCGCTGTTACGAAGAGCCCAGTTTTCACCTCCTTCTACCTGCTTGCCGAGAAACCTGTATGTCATTTTGAACCTATAATTACTATAAGGTGTTTTGTAAAAAATATGTCCAAAAGAATTGTCAAAGGTTGTATAGCTGGAATAATCAACTCTAATGGCGCTATCTATTACTGTAAAGGTATTGTTCCAGTTTTCTCCTAATGGATGACCTTTAATTTTGACTTCCCAATCTTCGAGATCCACACCATTAAATAGGCTGATCCACTTGTCTTTTTCAGGGTCGCTTTTTTCTGTCGTTTTTTCTGTTGTTTTACAATTCATCAGTAAAAAAGACAAAAGAATAAAAAAAATTGAATTACCAAATGTACTCATAACGGGGTCAAAGTGCCTATTTGAACTGCAATTTAATACCTTTGATAAGGTATTTTAAGACAAAGTCGCAAAGTTTTACAACTTCTATTAACAATATGATAAAATGAATAATTGCTAAAACTCTTGTAAAATCCAAGGCAAATTAATTACTTTGTCCTCCAATAATGTTCAAAATACTTCAGTGAAAGCCAGTATACATAATATAGAGCCCTACAGGGCAGAAGGGATCGTTTATCATGCAGATACTTGTTTACCCTTAATTGATGCCGTGTCACGAGACAAATTGAAGTTCAAGGCACTAGCGCGATACACCTATCCGGGAGATCGCCTTACAGATGATACCTTAGGTTTAAATTCCATAGGCTATTGGAATGCCATGGAACCTCAGGATTGGGGTTTGAACTGGCATAGAAATGAAGGAATTGAGATTCATTTTCTTGAATCAGGATCTATGCCTTATTCACAAGAGAGTGCAAAGACTGACTTACTTCCCAATCACCTTACTATTACTCGTCCTTGGGAGGCCCATAAAGTGGGTGATCCTAGGATAGGAATGGGTAAATTTTATTGGGTGATCATAGATTTGGGAGTAAGGAGACCACATCAGGAATGGGTATGGCCGGATTGGATCATGATGACTAAAAACGACCTGAGTCGTTTGACAAAAATCCTTAGGCAGGATGATCAGTGGCTATGGCAGTCAAACCCAAGAATAAGAGAATGTTTTCATAAGATTGGGATAGCGGTTGATAATGATTCAGATGGTAGTAGTGCTTCTAAGATCCGTTTACTGGTCAATGAATTGTTGATTTTATTGCTGGAACTCGTTGATTCAAAAGGAGTTGTGCTTAATGAGGCGCTAACCGATAGCTCAAGAAGTGTCAAATTGTTTCTGAGAGAATTGGATAAGAATTTATCCGAAAACTGGACGATTGAACGAATGGCTGAGTCTGCCGGGGTTGGACTTACCAGGTTCACTTATCATTGCAGGCAGTTAACCAATACCACCCCAATGCGATATCTTGCGATGAAAAGAATTGAACAAGCTAAGCAAATATTGAATAAAAATCCTGAATTGAGTATGGCAGAAGTAGCCTATAGCTGCGGCTTTGCAACAAGTCAGTATTTTTCTACCGTATTTAAGCGGCAAGAAAAATGTACACCTCTTGAATACAAGACTAGTCTTTCAGTGTCAATCTAATTTGACTATGAAGGAGTCGGAGTTGAGGCCTTCAGCTCCGACCCATTCGGTTCTGGTTTCCTGATTCCCTGATAATTGAGCATATAATTGGGTTCATATTGTATAATTCCTTTCACTGAATAAAAACACACAGTTTTCCGTTTTTTATAGTTTAATTTCACTGGCAGAAATCCAATTAAATTATAAAAAATGAAAAAAGCAAGTCAATTAGTCAAATTGTCAACTATTGTGATAGCAATTTTGATCCTAACAGTTTTTAGTTGTGGCGAAAAACAAAAGGAAGCTGCAGAAACAATAGAAAAGGATGAACTTGTTGAAGTAACAACACCATTTTTTAAGTTATCTCTGGCGCAATGGTCATTGAATAAAGCCGTGAGAGAAGGAGGACAAAGTCCATTGGATTTTGCACAAAAAGCAAGTGAATTAGGATTTGAAGGTGTTGAATATGTAAGTCAGTTGTACAGGAATGAACTAGAAAAGGATGCTGATCCAAAAATAGCCATGGAAACACTTTTAAAAACGTTAAAAGAAAAAAGTGAGACTTATAAAGTAGAGAATTTACTCATTATGGTTGATGGAGAAGGATATTTGGCTACATTGGATGATAATGAAAGAGCACAAACTATTGAGAATCATAAAAAATGGATTGACGCCGCCAAATTTTTGGGTTGTCACTCTATTCGTGTAAATGCCCATGGGGAAGGAACTTATGAAGAGGTTGCTGAGGCTGCTGTAAAAGGCTTGACAGCACTTTCTTCTTATGCGGCTACCCAAGGAATTAATGTACTTGTGGAAAATCATGGAGGCTATACTTCCAACGGACAATGGCTTGCAGAGGTTATGGCCAAGGTGAACATGCCAAACTGTGGCACCTTGCCTGATTTTGGTAATTTCTGTATCACCGAAGGCTATGGCTCGATCAATAGTGAAGAATGTGACAATGCATATGATATATATAAAGGTGTCAGTGAATTGATGCCTTATGCCAAAGCGGTAAGCGCAAAAACTTATGATTTTGATGAAAATGGGGATCAGCCGAAGATCGACTATGTCAAAATGATGCAAATTGTAAAGGATGCTGGTTATACTGGTTTTGTGGGGGTAGAATATGAAGGAGATAATTTGTCTGAAATTGATGGTATCAATGCGACTAAGGAATTATTGTTAAAGGCAGCGAGTCAGGTACAATAGTGCTACAATTTTTTAAGTAATATGAGCTCAAAGATCAGGTTAGGAATTTTAGGAGGAGGAGGTGATTCTCTTATAGGAGTATTGCATCGCGTAGCGGCCAGCATGTTTGATCAATATCAGATTGTCGGTGGTGTTTTTAATCCTGTTTGGGACGAGAATGTCAGTTTTGCTGAAAAGATAGGACTCCCAACTCATAGGGTCTATAAAGATTTTGAAACGTTGATCAGGGAAGAGGTGAGATTGCCTGAAAATGAAAGGATGCAGGTAATTTCTATACTGACACCTAACTTTCTCCATTATCCAATGGCCAAAAAATTACTGGAGAATGGATTTCATGTGATCTGCGAAAAACCATTAACCACAACCTACGAGGAGGCACTGGATCTCAAGAAAACGCAGGAGCTTTCAAATAATGTTTTTGCTGTTACTTATACCTATACAGGCTATCCAATGGTGAGGCAAATGAGGAAAATGGTCGAAGAAGGGGTTCTGGGAAAAATTCAGAAAATAGATGTTCAGTACTACCAGGGATGGATCAATCCTGTAATTCACGATCCTGCAAAAAGAGCCGAAACTTGGCGTTTGCAACCAGAGAAATCCGGTATTAGCTGTTGTATTGGAGACATAGGAACTCACGCCTATGATATGATTGAATTTGTTTCTGGTTTGCAGGTAAATAAAGTATTGTCAGACTTGAATTATTTGTATGAAGACAATAAAATGGATATTGATGGGACTGTCCTGATCAGATGTGCCGAAGGCGTGAAGGGTGTTATCAGGGCAAGTCAGATCGCTACAGGCGAGGAGAATAGTTTTGTCGTAAAAATCTACGGAGAGAAGGCCGGGATCAAATGGGAACAGGAGAACCCTAACTATGTTTACCTCATGGAAGACGGACAAGCTTTGAAAGTACTGAAGCCCGGTCATTTGTACAATAGTGATTTGTCATTAGACGGAACCAAATTACCTCCGGGACATCCTGAAGGAATATTTGATGCCATGGGTAACATATATAAAGGTGTGGCCAGAGCTATTAAGGGAGAGCCATATGATTCAGGAGAGTTCCCAACGATTATGGATGGCCTTAGAGGCATGAATTTTATAGAACAAACAGTTGCCTCAAATGCTGAAGGTAATGTGTGGAAAGATCTTGACTGATCTTTCATAAATAGAGAAAATATCATGAAAAAATACTTGATTCCTTTGTTTGCAACTTTCCTGATTTGGGGATGTAAAAAAGAAATAAAAACGGATGATAATACCAAGGAAATAGTTGTAGCCAATGATGATGGCTGGATCAACCTTTTTGACGGAAAGAGTTTTGATGGCTGGCATACTTATTTACAAGATACTATATCGAGTCAATGGCAAATTGAAGACGGTGTTATGTTCTACAAACCTGATCCTGACAAGAATCAGGGAGTGAATAATCTGATTACCGACAAAACCTATGAGAATTATGAATTATCATTAGACTGGAAAATCTCAATTGATGGAAATAGTGGTGTTTTTTATGGAGTGCTCGAAGATGAAAAATTTGTAGTTCCTTATATGACTGCACCTGAAGTGCAAATAAGAGATTATACCAACATCCCTGATTTTACAGATAAGCAACAAATGTCAGGAGCCATTTTTGGTATCGTTGGTATTGAAGAGGATATCGCAAAAAAAGCAGGTGAATGGAATCATTTTTTGATCAGAATTGACCACGACAATAATGAAGGAAGTGTCACCTTAAATGATAAGGAAGTTGCTAAATTCCCGGTTAATGGAGAAGCATGGAAAGCCCTGGTTGAAAATTCAAAATTCAAGGATTGGGAAGGTTTTGGAATTACACAAAAGGGTCATATTGGATTGCAGGATCATGCCTATGGGGTTTGGTTTAGAAGTATAAAAATCAGAGAGTTGAGGTAGTTCAGAGTTGAAGGTAAAGGATATTGTCAAATTGACTTAAATTATTCAAGTTTAGGCTAATTTTATAGGCAGAATTAAAAGAATTTTAAGGATTAGTTAGTATATTTACTTTTTATGAATGAATTCCCCCAATGTACGGTAACATATATGCTAAATAAATAGATAATAGTTTAGCTTTTCATTTGGCTGTGAAAATAATGTCAATTAAAATGATAAAAAAGAGTTTAAGATTTTAAATTAAGTATATAAATCACCGATTTTTTCTAATTAATTAATTTATGTAATATTATGAGTAAGAATAAAAAAAAGAATGCAATTTCCCGGAGGAATTTTGTAAACAAGACTTTGGTGGCAAGTGCCGGTTTTACCATTGTACCTTCTTTTGCAGTTAGTGGTCTGGGCCATGTTGCACCAAGTGATAAATTAAATATTATCGGCGTTGGAGTTGGTGGAATGGGTCTAAGAAACTTGAAAAATTTAAAGTCTCAAAACATTGTAGGTTTATGTGATGTAGACTGGAAATATGCCAAGGGAGCTTTTGATGAATTTCCAAAAGCAAAACAGTATTGGGACTGGCGTAAAATGTATGAGGAAATGGAAAATGAATTTGATGCAGTAGTTATTGCAACTGCCGATCATACACATGCTATCACTGCGGCACATGCCATGACTATGGGGAAACATGTATACCTTCAAAAGCCGCTTACTCATTCTGTATATGAATCAAGATTATTGACAAACTTAGCGGCACATCACAAAGTAGCGACCCAAATGGGTAATCAAGGTGCTTCGGGAGCAGGTGTTGCCGAAACTTGTGAAATACTTTGGAGCGGAGCTCTAGGAGATGTGGTTAAAGTGGAATCTTTTACAGATCGTCCAATATGGCCTCAAGGATTGAATATGCCAGAAGCTGTTGATCCTATTCCAGACACATTAAATTGGGAACTGTTTACAGGTCCTGCTAAAATGCGTCCATTTAACGAAGTATATCATCCATGGAACTGGAGAGGATGGTGGGATTATGGCACAGGAGCTTTAGGAGATATGGCTTGTCATATTCTTCACCCGGTATATGAAGGTTTAAAATTAGGGTATCCAACAAAGGCACAGGCAAGTTCATCATTATTATTAAATGATTCAGCTCCTGTTGCACAATCTGCTAAGCTGACATTCCCTGAAAGAGGAAAAGTTGGAAGTATAAATTTACCGGAAGTTGATGTTCATTGGTATGATGGTGGTATAAAACCTGAATTACCGGATAATTGGCCAGCAGGTAAGAACCCAAATAAAAACGGGGGAGGAACTTTCTTCTACGGAACTAAAGATATTCTTCACACGGGTTGTTATGGACTTGAACCAGAATTGTTGTCAGGTAAGAAGATCACAGCACCTAAAACTGAAAGAAGGGTTGAAGAAGAAATGGGATTGACCTGGGGTGGTGGAGCTCATGAGATGGATTGGGTTAGAGCCTGTAAAGAGAGTCCAGAAAACAGAACACCATGTACTTCTGATTTTGCAGAAGCAGGTCCATTTAATGAGATGGTCGTAATGGGTGTATTGGCTGTTCGTCTTCAAGATCTTAATAAGACGCTTGATTGGGATGGTGAAAACATGAAATTTACAAATATTGGAGCCACTGAAGAAATCAGGAATATTGTTAAAGATGGGTTTGAAATTCATGATGGTCACCCAACTTTCAACAAAGATTATACTGATCCAATGAATGCATTGGCTTACTCTGAAGAGCTTGTTAAGCATACATATAGGGATGGTTGGGAATTACCACCAATGCCTAAATAGTGAATACTTTACTGTATAAAATACTGAACTTTTACTTTGAAGAATAATCCTCAAGACACTAAGGTTCAGTATTTTACAATAATATGATCAATAATTTATTTAGTACTAATAAAATTTAATTAAAATGAAAAAAAGAATTTTTGTATTTGCCATAGGAATCGCTACAGCTTCGTTTATGATGAGTTGTGGAGGCGGGGCAAAAAAAGAAGCTCCAGCTGCTGAGGCCGCTGAAGCTAAAACTGAAGTTCAGGAAGTAGCGGCACCAAATACCTTGACTGAAGCAGAAAAGAAAGACGGATGGGTATTACTTTTTGATGGTACAAGCTCAGAAGGATGGAGAGGCTATAAAAAGGATAATTTTCCTTCTGCCTGGCAAGTTGTTGACGGAACGATTTATATGACAGGTTCAGGTAGAGGAGAAGCCGGAGACAAAGAAGGTGGAGACATTATGTTTGACAAGGAATTCCAAAATTTCACATTGAGCCTGGAATGGAAAATTTCAGAAGGTGGTAATTCAGGGATCTTTTACTTAGGTGAAGAAAAACTTGATTATATTTGGAAAACTGCTCCTGAAATGCAGGTTTTGGATAATGATAAACATCCGGATGCGAAATTAGGTACTGATGGAAATCGCATGGCTGGATCTCTTTATGATCTTATTCCTGCAAAACCACAGAATGCAAAGCCTGTTGGGGAATGGAATCAAGTAGAAATTACTGTTTATAAAGGAACCGTGGTACACAAGCAAAATGGTGTAAATGTTGTTGAATATCATTTATGGACTCCTGAATGGAATGAAATGGTAGCCGGAAGTAAATTCCCTAGTTTGAATGAGAACTGGGCAGATGTGGCCTCAAAAGGGTATATCGGTTTACAAGATCATGGAGATGATGTTTGGTTTAGAAGTATAAAAATCAAAGAAATGTAATCTTAAATGTTTAGATGTAAGAAAGACAGTCATTTGGCTGTCTTTTTTTTTATCATTTATCTGAATTCTGAAGATTTTCAACCTCTTGCACAGAAACATAAGCGTTGCCACCTTTTTTACTTGCCACCAAAGACCCCATGGCACATGACGTGTCAAGTGCTTTTTGAAAAGGTTTAGTTTGGACCAATTGAAAAACAAGGCTTGCTAAAAAGGAATCGCCTGCACCTACTGTATCTTTGACTGTAACTTTGTATCCAGAGTTTTTATAAAATTTACCCTCAGCATAAAGGATCGCCCCTTTTGCTCCTAAAGTAATACACATTATAGGTGTAGTAGTTTTTTTTGATAAATCAATGATTTGCCCTTCAATTGACTTCGACGAGATCTGATAAAAGGTGATGAGTTCTTCAAGCTCCTCATCGTTGAGTTTAATCATATCTGCTTCAAGCATTAATTTGATAACAGTTTTTATTTGATAATTAGGGGGCCTCAAGTTTGCATCGAAGACTTTAAATTTGGCATGGGATAGGTAATTGAACAGCGTATTCCTTGAAATACTGTTTCTGCAAGAAAGACTCCCAAAAATAAACGCATCTGATTGAGCAATTCGTTCAATGTGGGCTTCTTCAATTGAAATTCGATCCCAAGCTACAGGCTCTGAAATTGTATAAGTAGCCGTGTTCATTTTATCGAGATGAACCTGAACATTACCAGTTTGAAGTTCCTTATCTATTTGAATTAAATGATCATCAAAGGACTCTTTCTTTAAATAGTCCAATATACCTTTGCCATCCTGATCATTGCCGACCCTGCTGATGATACTTGATTCAGCCCCTAAAGAGTGTAATCTTAAGGCAACATTTAAAGGTGCACCCCCGATCACTTTTTTATCAGGGAATATATCCCATAAAGTTTCTCCAAAACAAACAACTTTCGGCTGCATACTTACTGATTTTTGGTTAATTTTTTTTCCAAATCTTCTAAGGATATTCCTTTTGTTTCCGGCATGATAAATATGACAAACAGCAATTGTAACACCATCATAAATGCGAATATAGCAAATACTGTTCCTGCGCCAATTGTTCCAAACAGGAAGGGTACCATCGATGGGATAATAGCAGCTAAAACCCAATGAGTACTTGTTCCAAAGGATTGCCCTGAAGCCCTTAGCTGATCAGGAAAAACTTCGGATATGAATACCCAAATTACTGTACCTTGTCCAATGGCATGAGAGGCTATGAATATAAATAGAAATAAAGGTACAGCCATTCCTTCCCATTCAAAAAAGAATGCCATGGAGACCAGTGATAAGGATATAATATATCCAATAGAACCTATATACATTAATTTTTTACGACCTAGTTTGTCAATCAAGGAAATACCAATTAAAGTAAATACCATATTAGTTACACCTATGCCAATTGAACTTAAAAGTGCCGTGCTTTCACCTAAACCTGCTTCTTGAAATATTCTTGGGGCGTAATAAAGAAAAGCATTGATCCCAGACAATTGATTGAAAAAAGCGATTAAAAAGGCCAGGATTAAAGGAAACCTGTATTTTTTCATGAAAATGTTTTCATTACTGCTGTGATGATCCTTTTGACTTTCTTCAATGTCACTCATAATTTTTTCAATGTCATCATCGGGATTCAGTAGTTGTAATGTTTTTCTAGCTTCTTCTCTTCTTCCATGAAGTAATAACCATCGCGGACTTTTAGGAACCGTGAGTACCAAGAGTGTATATATTAAAGCTGGCATGGCTTCAACACCTACCATCCATCTCCATGCGTTTTCGCCTATATTACTCAGTAAATAGTTAGAGAGGAAGGCTACCAATATTCCCAGCACAATATTAAATTGGTAAAACCCTACAAGACGACCCCGGTCTTTGGCTGGAGCAATTTCTGATACATATGCAGGGGCTGCGACAGTAGAGGCGCCCACGCCCAAGCCGCCAATAAATCTAAAGAAAGCGAATGTATAAGGATCATTGACCAAAGAAGAGCCCAGGGCAGAAACGGTATATAATACGCCAATCCAGATCAGCGTATTTTTTCTCCCGATTTTATTGGTCGGGATGCCACCAAACATAGCTCCAATGACAGTTCCCCAAAGTGCCATTGCCATAACCACAGATCCGTGAAATACATCAGAAGAACTCCACAAATTTTGTAGTTGCTGGTCTGCTCCAGAGATCACCACAGTATCAAATCCGAAAAGAAATCCGGCCATGGCTACAATTATTGACCATATTGTTATTTTATTCATTATTTGAGATTTAATTTCATAAGGCGATGAAGATAAACTATTTACTTTAATATTTTATCTAATTAATTTGGGCCGTAAAATTGATGAGTTGGTTAAAAAATATCAAAAAACTAGATGAGCTACTTATTTTGTATTGTAAAAATTGATTTTTATTGTTGATTTTCTGTCATCTGTCGAATATATTTCAACAAGAGGCTTTTTACCTTGATTTTTGCAAAAGATTAAGTTCATGTAGGTTGGGTATTTTATTGATCTCAAATGCCTTCTTAAAGAAAGATAAAAAATATGTATAAGAAATTAGAGTATAAAGAAGCAGGAAAATTTGAAGAAACAAGGTTTGAAAAGATTCACAATGTTGTTTTCGATAATTCAAATATTGCATCAATAGCTGTAGCACAAGAAATTGCCAACTTGATTAGGACCAAACAGGCAGATTATAAAAAATGTGTTTTAGGTTTGGCAACAGGGTCTTCTCCAATTAAAGTTTATGAAGAATTGGTTAGAATGCATGAGGAAGAAGGGCTGAGCTTTAAAAATGTAGTCACCTTTAACCTTGATGAATACTATCCGATGACCAAGGAGAATACCCAGAGTTACTGGTATTTTATGCATGAACATTTATTTAATCATGTTGATATTCTACCTGAGAATATAAATGTGCCGAGTGGTGAGGTTAAAGCGGACGAAGTGCACCAGTTCTGTATTGATTATGAATTAAAGATCAAAGAAGCCGGTGGACTCGACTTTCAGCTATTAGGTATTGGTAGAACGGGACATATCGGTTTCAATGAACCAGGATCACATTATAATTCAGGCACAAGAAATATAACACTTGACCATATCACAAGAATTGATGCTGCAACAGCATTTTTAGGTATTGATCATGTTCCTAGAGTTGCGATTACAATGGGAATTGGAACTATCAGAAAAGCCAAAAGAATTGTACTTCTGGCCTGGGGTGTGAATAAAGCATCGGTTGTTCAGGAAACAATAGAAGGAGAGACGACTGCTGATGTACCTGCTACCTATTTACAAAGACATGAAAATGTAACTTTTGTTCTTGATGAAGGAGCTTCCAACGATCTTACCCGTGTTAAGACACCTTGGTTGGTTAAAAATTGTATTTGGACAGATGATTTAATGGCAAAAGCCGTGGTCTGGTTAAGTATCAAACTAGAAAAGTCTGTTTTAAAACTTACGGATAAAGACTATAACTATCACGGAATGTCAAGTTTGTTGGTTGAACAAGGTTCAGCCTATCAAATGAACATAAACATGTTTAATCGGGTGCAGCATACCATTACAGGATGGCCAGGAGGAAAGCCTAATGCAGATGACAGTAACCGTCCTGAGAGAAATACACCGGCTAAAAAACGAGTAATTATATTTAGCCCTCACCCAGATGATGATGTGATCTCAATGGGAGGTACTTTTGATCGACTTGTGGAGCAGGGACATGAAGTACATGTCGCTTATCAGACTTCAGGAAATATAGCTGTTTCGGATGAAGAAGCCTTAAAATTCGCGGAAGTATCACTCGAGCTCAACGGCGGAGCCTCGAATGCCGCTAAGATCATAAAAGATCTGGGTAAGAAAAAGGATTATGACGTAGATAGCGATGGTGTAAGAGGATTAAAAGGTCTGATCAGAAGAAAGGAATCAGTCGCTGCAACCAGGTATGTCGGGATACCGGATGAGCAAGTTCATTTCCTAGATCTTCCATTTTATGAAACTGGTACGGTAAAAAAAGATAAACTAAGCGACAAGGATGTGCAGATCATGTGCGACATTATTGCAGAGATAAAGCCTCACCAAATTTATGGTGCAGGAGATCTTGCTGATCCGCATGGAACGCATAAAGTATGTCTTGATGCCTTGTTTATGGCCTTAGCTGAACTTAAAAAAGAAAGTTATATGGATGATTGCTGGGTCTGGTTGTACAGAGGAGCTTGGCATGAATGGGATATTCACGATATCGAAATGGCAGTTCCTATGAGTCCTGATCAAGTATTAAAGAAAAAACAAGCTATTTTCTTTCACCAGTCTCAAAAAGACGGCGTGATGTTCCAGGGTGATGACTCAAGAGAATTCTGGATGCGTGCCGAAGAGAGAAATAAGGAAACAGCTAGAAAATATCATAGCTTAGGTATGGCTGATTATGCTGCCTTTGAAGCATTTAAGAGACACCACTATTAAAATATTATTTGAGTATTTTTTTAAACCGTCTTTGGGAGTTTGTTGAGAGCAATCTCATATCGACGGTTTTTTTATCGAAGTTAATTTTATCACCCTTATATCAGAACCATGAGTAACAAACTATTTTTGATCCTTCTTCTTGTTATGGGATCAGTCAGACTTCAGGCGCAGGAAAATACATCCCATCAGATTCATCTCATGCCCTGGCCACAGGAAATGAAAACCAATGACAGTAATTTTAGTATTACCGAGGATTTTAGTGTTTTTATACATGGCGAACAAGACAAGTATACAAGAATTTCAAAAGCAGCTGTCCGTTTTATTCGTTATATGACGGATAAATCAGGGGTTTTTGTGACACAAGGCTTTCCAAATGCCAAAGGTGTTGCTGCTTCATCTGCTTCTTTACATATTTATGTAGATACAGAGGCAAATATAATGATGGGTATAGATGAGTCATATACCTTGACTGTGACGGATACAGGTATGGAGATTCATGCGACTACAGATGTTGGTGCTATGCATGGGTTGTCCACTTTATTGCAATTGATAAAAGCAGATAAAGGAGGGTATGTATTTACAGGTATTGAGATCAAAGATGAGCCGAGGTTTGTATGGAGAGGCTTGATGATGGATGTGGCGAGGCACTTTATGCCTATAGATGTTGTTAAAAGAAATATAGATGCCATGGCTTTGGTAAAGCTCAACGTGTTTCACTGGCACTTGTCAGATGATCAGGGTTTTAGAGTAGAAACCAAGACATTGCCAGAGCTGTATAAAAAGGCATCTGATGGCTTGTATTACACGCAAGCTGAAATAAAAGATATTGTAAAATATGCGGATGATCGCGGCATAAGGGTAGTGCCTGAATTTGACGTTCCTGGCCATGGAAGTGCTTTTTTGACTGCTTTTCCTGAATTGGGAAGTAAAAAAGGTATGACATACAGTGTTGAACGCAACTCGGGAATTTTTGACCCAACCCTGGATCCGACCAATGAGAAAACCTATGAGTTTTTAGATACTTTGTTTAAGGAAGTTGCTCCTCTGTTTACAGATGTATACTTTCATATTGGCGGGGATGAGAATGAAGGAAAGCACTGGCATGAGAATCCTGAGATTCAACAATTCATGAAAGAAAATAAATTAAAAGACAATCATGAGTTGCAGACCTATTTCAATATCAGACTGGAAAAGATCCTTGCCAAATACGGTAAATCACTAATGGGTTGGGAAGAAATTATGACACCAAACATGCCTAAGTCTGCGCTTATTCATTCCTGGAGAGGTGTAAATGAAGGTATGCAACCCGGAGAATCTTTGATAAAGGCTGTAAAAAATGGTTACCAGACCATTTTATCCAACGGTTATTATATCGACCTTTTACTCTCAGTGGAAGATCATTATTTGGTAGACCCGATGCCCGATGTAACCTTGACCGATAAAGAAGCTAAAAGAATTCTTGGAGGCGAAGCAACGATGTGGGCCGAATTGGTAACACCACTTACGGTGGATTCCCGTATTTGGCCGAGAACTGCAGCCATTGCAGAAAGATTCTGGTCGGCTCAGGAAGTGCGTGATATAGATCATATGTATGAAAGATTAAACACAGTGAGCCAGTTTTTAGAGCTTGTTGGAATTCAACACCTAAAAAGCCAGGAATACCTCTTAAGAAACATTTCAAATTACCAGGACACTCATGGATTAAGACAACTCACTACCATAAGCGAACCTTTTAAGATCTATTCAAGAAATGCAGGCGGCACCCAGTATAAGACCTATTCTCCATTTACTTTGTTTGCTGATGCTTGCATAGCTGATGCCAAGGCTGTCAGGAGTTTTAGAAAGCTGGTAGATGCTTATGTAGATCAATCAGATCAAACGGTTAAAGAAGATTTGATGAGGTATTTTAAAGCTTGGGGAGCTATAGCAGATCAATTAAAAACCATTGAGCCTCATGCTCCTTTAGTTTCGCGTGTAATACCTTACGCGGAAAGAGTAGGAGAGATCGCTGTAATAAGCGAAAAGGCTATTGAAAACAAACGTATTTCTGAGGAAGAATTGCAACGTTTAAAGGCCTTGCTTGAGCAAAAAGAGGATCCTGAGGTTAATCTTGACGTAGAATTGGCAGTAACCAAAGATATCATGAAATTGGCTGAATATTTGGCCAAAAATTAACAATTAATCAACCCATATGAGCGTCTTTAAAACCCTCAGTATTTTGAGTTTATCCCTTCTTTTGATCACTTGTGACAAAGAGGATTCCAGTACGGATTTTACTGAGGAACATCTTTTTACAACAGGAATAGAAGGGCCGGCAGTTGATGCCAATAGAAATCTCTTTGCCGTTAATTTTCAAAAAGAAGGCACCATTGGTATTGTTACTGCAGAAGGTAAGGCATCGCTTTTTATGAATCTTCCTAATGGCAGCATAGGCAATGGGATAAGATTTGACAAAGAGGGTAATATGTTTATCGCTGATTATGTGAATCACAATGTTTTGCTTGTCCCGAAAGGTTCCAAAGAAGTGAGTGTTTATGCACATCATCCGGACCTGAACCAACCAAACGATCTTGCCATTGCACCTAATGGCACTTTGTATGCCAGCGATCCTAACTGGGCAGCAAGCACCGGAAAACTATGGAAGGTCTCTGACGAAGGTTTTGAATTGATGGAAGCTGAGATGGGTACTACCAATGGCATTGAAGTTTCACCTGACGGAAAGCTATTGTATGTGAATGAGTCTGTTCAAAGAAATATCTGGGTATATGATATCGATGACAATGGTGATCTGCACGATAAAAGGCAATTCTTTCAGTTTAAAGATTTTGGTATGGATGGCATGCGCTGTGACAATCAAGGGAATCTATATGTTTGTCGTTATGACGCCGGAAAAGTAGTGGTGTTTAGCCCTGAAGGAAAGGTGATCAGAGAAATTGTATTAAAGGGTAAAAAACCCACAAATATAGCTTTTGGCGGAAAGGACTGGATGCAGTGTTTTGTGACCATGCAAGGCCGTGGTTGTTTTGAAACTTTTATGGCCACGAATCCAGGAAGAGACCACTGATAAAAACACTAGTCTGCTGGTATTCAATATTTTATTCCCAAGCCTTTTAATTCTAAAATTAAACTTGCGCAATCGATTTCGTTTAAAAGTTGGCATTCGTATAAGAATGCGCTTTATTATTATTATTTTTGTGTGTTTTTAAAAAGAATATGAAGAAATTTATTAGAAAAGTTGCCGTCATGACCTCTGGGGGAGATTCTCCCGGTATGAATGCTGCTATTAGAGCGGTAGTTCGCGCATGTGCTTATTACAAGTTAGAAAGCGTTGGGATTTATAGAGGATATCAAGGAATGATTGAAGGAGATATCGTTCCAATGTCGGCTCGTGATGTTCACCATATTATTCAAAAAGGAGGAACAGTTTTGAAAACAGCCAGATCAAAAGAATTCAGAACTATAGAAGGTAGAAAAAAGGCTTACGAAAGCTTGAAGCAACACGAGGTTGATGCTTTGGTTGTAATAGGCGGTGATGGATCTTTTACTGGTGGAATGATCTTTAGTCAGGAATACAATTTTCCAGTGATAGGAATACCTGGAACTATTGACAATGATATTTTTGGTACTGATTATACCATTGGCTATGATACGGCATTGAATACTGCTGTGGAAGTGATTGATAAGATCAGAGATACCGCAAGTTCTCATAACCGTTTGTTTTTTGTTGAAGTCATGGGACGACAGTCGGGGTATATTGCTTTGAATACAGGAATTGGAGCTGGAGCTGAGGAAATTCTTATACCTGAAGAGGATATGGGATTAGATCGTTTGCTTGAATCTCTTGAAAAAAGTCGCAGATCTGGAAAATCTTCAAGTCTTGTGGTTGTTGCTGAAGGTGATAAAACAGGAGCTAATGTTTTTGAGTTGGCTGATTATGTAGAAAAGAATTTACCTGAATACGACGTGAGAGTTTCTATTCTAGGGCATATGCAACGTGGAGGGTCACCAAGCTGCTTCGATCGCGTTTTGGCAAGCAGAATGGGAGTAAAGGCAGTGGAACTTTTACTAGACGCTAAAACGAATAAAATGGTAGGAGTACAAAACAATGAAATGGTGGCAGTAGATTTAGAAAATGCTGTAAAGGAACATCATAAAATACCAAATGAAATATTAAGAATATCTGATATTATGTCAGTATAAATAAATTTAATTTTAAAATAATTACGAAATGATTAAAATCGGAATTAATGGTTTTGGAAGAATCGGAAGACTAGCTTTCAGAATCGCAACCCAGAGAGAAAATGTACAAGTTGTTGGGATCAATGATCTTTTAGATGTTGATTATTTAGCCTATATGTTAAAGTATGATTCCGTACACGGACGATTTGACGGAACTGTTGATGTAAAAGATGGTAAATTGATTGTTAATGGTAACGAAATAAGAATTTCTGCTGAGCGCAACCCGGAAGACCTTAAATGGGACGAAATTGGTGCTGAGTATGTTATTGATGCTACAGGTATTTTTACTACAAAAGAAAAGGCCGGTTTACATTTAAAAGCAGGAGCCAAGAAAGTTGTTATATCTGCTCCGTCTGCTGATGCACCAATGTATGTTATGGGTGTAAATCATAAAGAATTAACTGCTGAAACGAATGTTTTTTCTAATGCTTCATGTACAACAAACTGTTTGGCTCCGATTGCTAAGGTTCTTCATGATAATTTTGAAATTACAGATGGTTTAATGACTACTATTCACGCAACAACTGCAACTCAAAAAACAGTTGATGGTCCTTCATTGAAAGATTGGAGAGGTGGTAGAGCAGCCCTTCATAACATTATTCCTTCATCTACAGGAGCTGCTAAAGCAGTAGGTAAGGTAATACCTTCTTTAAATGGTAAACTTACTGGTATGTCTTTTAGAGTTCCTACCATGGATGTTTCTGTAGTTGATCTTACTGTCAACTTAGGAAAAGCTGTTTCTTATGAAGAAGTTTGTAAGGCAATGAAAGATGCTTCAGAAGGAGAATTAAAAGGTATTTTAGGATATACTGAAGAATTGGTTGTTTCTCAGGATTTCGTTGGTGAGACGCGTACTTCAGTTTTTGATGCTAAAGCCGGTATTGCTTTGACTGATACTTTTGTGAAGGTTGTTTCTTGGTATGATAATGAATATGGTTATTCTACAAAAATTGTAGACCTTCTTGAATACTCTGCTTCTTTATAAGCATTGTAAAATATTATATTGAAAAGCTACTTCTTTTGAAGTAGCTTTTTTTTGCTTCCATCTCAAAATTTCAAGTCAAAAACGCATTCCAGACGGGCTTTAATTTTCCTCATGATTGTCATCATTTTTGTAAAATGTTTTCTTAAATTTACCTTAATTAAAAATTTACCTGATTATTTCGTTTATAAATAGCTGAAATTCAGTTTTAAAAGAAACGAATTTCACAGGTTCATTATGTTCATTAATTTATAAAATTTATTATATGGCTCATACAAAGAAAACTAAAGGCATTATTGCTATTCTGACTGGTGGAGGCGACGTTCCTGGTCTTAACCCTGCTATTCGTGCAATCACCATCCGGGCAAATCGTGAAGGGTTTAAAGTGATTGGCTTGCGCCGTGGTTGGGCGGGAATTACCGAATTGATCCGCGACAAAAAAGCAGATAATAGTAAAAGCTTTATGGTTTTGACAAATGATATCGTCAATAAGGCTGGTAGAACCGGAGGTACCTTTTTACATTCCTCAAGAACAAAACCCAGTAAAATGCCTAAAGCAAACGTTCCTGAGCATTTACAAGATTCCTATAAAGAAGAAATTAATGACCTTACCCCAGAGGTGATCAAGAATTTAGAATGGCTTGGTGTAGATTTTTTGATTCCAATTGGAGGAGACGATACTTTAAGTTATGGCGTTAGGTTATATAAAGAAGGCGTGAAAGTAGTTGCTATTCCAAAAACGATGGATAATGACGTGCCTGGTACTGATTATTGCATTGGTTTTAGTACTTGCGTGACAAGAACAATACATATGACCAATAACCTCAGAACTTCAGCCGGGTCTCACGAGAGAATACTGGTGATGGAAGTGTTTGGAAGATATGCCGGATTTACGGCCATGTTACCTGCTATGGCGGGCGCTGCAAATCGCTGTGTAATTCCCGAACATGAATTTGACATTTCCCATTTGACAGAACTATTGGTGCAGGACAGAAACAATAACCCTAGCAAGTATTCGGTGGTACTCGTTTCAGAGGGAGCCATGTTTAAAGGCGGGGAAATGATGTTTCAAAATTCAGAAAAAGACATGTTTGGTCACGCCAAATTAGGCGGAATAGGTGATGTGGTCTCTGCCGAAATGAAAAATTTAACTGCTGGTTTTAACAAAGGAAAAACCATCAATATTATCAACCAAAAATTAGGCTATTTGGTTCGCGGTGGCGATCCGGATGCGGTTGACTCTATTGTACCCATG
>CAJQNF010000004.1 GCA_905479625.1 uncultured Flavobacteriaceae bacterium
CAGTTGCTACTGGCGGACCAAGTAGTGTCAAAACACTAATAGTGTTTGAATATCCAGATCCATCACTTCCATTATAAAAAGCTTTTATTCTATAAAAATACTCCGTGTTACTATCTAAACCATCTATAAAAGTCGAGGTGCCTCCAATTCCATGGGCATGTTTTGTAATTGATGAAAAGTTGGCATCCTTCCCAATATCGATGTCATATTCATTTGCCCCAGAAACAGCAGACCAGTTTGCTGTGAATCCGCCGGTCTTGACATCACTAGCTGCATTAGCAGTAGGACTGCTTAATCGATTGTGAGATTCATTTACATGTTTATCAACGCTACTATCATCATCCCCGCCGCAGGACATAAAACTCAACCCAACTATAAGGGTAATTGATAAAATTAAGTATTTCATTATAAAAAAATTTAAGGTTTGAAAAATAAAGTTACTGATTTATATTTTCTTAATAAAGAGAATGATCAATAACTACAACTAAAATCTATGTTTATATATTATCAATATTTCAAACGTTAAAATTATGATGAATGATCTTAGTTTTTAAAAAAAACAGCCATACAAAAAGTATACTTTTTTGTTTTTGTTGTTAAACTCGTTAGATTAATACCATAAAAAGTACACTAATCTCCTTGTATCCTTTTTTACTATTTATTCAATTACGAGAAACATCATTGTTTTACAAATGAAACTCAATAATTTTAATGAGTTCATAAACTCACCAAAACAAATTATTCCTAATATTGATGCAAACATATACTTAGGATTCAAATCATCAATTATAATAATCATCAGGGTTATACGATAATTCTCCTACATTAGGATTAAAATTAAGAAAGGTTAAAATTAGGGAAGAGTGGAAAACCAAAAGTTTTTGCAGAAATAATTATCGTGACATATTAGAGTAGATAATTATATACTGTCATTTTCACAACCATAACTTGTACCAAGTACTTTCATCTAAGACCTCAACAATCACATCTGAAATATCTACAATATCTTTTCTGTTTATTCTTTCTTCTCGAATCTTACCATTCTTGTAAATAGAATAAACATGAGTATTCTTAAAAAAAGTACCACGAGGTGTCAACAACCTTTCTTCGTTAAGAATTTGAGATATTCTACGATACCCAATAGGGGTAAGATTATCTTCTTTAAAACTCTTTATTTTATCATATACATACTGTTGATATGATGAATAGTTAGATTTCCACAAATGAGTAGTAATTACTGATACAGAAAACTTTACTAACAAAGTATAGGGGTAAGAGTAAATGTCACTTAATATTATTCCACCGTAACGGACTTCGCTAAGTTTCTTGGTTGATCTACATTACAATTTCGCATTACCGCAATATGGTATGACAATAATTGTAAAGGAATTGTAGTCAACAACGGTGTAAAAGCTTCTGATACTTCAGGTATTTCTATCGTATGGTCGGCAATTTCTTTTACTGTTGTATCTCCTTCAGTTACGATGGCGATAATTTTACCTTTCCTGGATTTGATTTCCTGAATATTACTCACCACTTTTTCATAATGACCTTTGCTTGTGGCAATAACTACAACAGGCATTCTATCATCAATTAAAGCAATCGGCCCATGTTTCATTTCAGCCGCAGGATAACCTTCAGCATGAATATAGGAGATCTCTTTCAATTTCAATGCGCCTTCTAAGGCTACAGGAAAGTTATATCCTCTACCTAAATACAAACAGTTGGTTGACAGCATGTATTCTCTGGCAATTTCTTTAACCGCATTATCTATGCTTAAGAGTTGCTCCACTTTTCCTGGAATCAATTCAAGCTCACGTAAATTCATTCTGTAGTCTGCACTTGACATCGTTCCTTTGGCTCTGGCCAATCTTAAAGCCATCATCAATAGAACTGTTATTTGCGTAGTAAATGCTTTGGTTGAAGCGACTCCAATTTCAGGTCCAGCATGGGTATAAGCACCCGAATCATTTTCTCTGGTGATAGATGACCCCACCACATTACAAATCCCGAAAACAAATGCGCCTTTTGATCTGGCCAATTTGATCGCTGCCAATGTATCTGCCGTTTCCCCAGACTGTGAGATGGCAATAACTACATCTCTTTCAGAGATCACAGGGTTTCTGTACCTGAATTCGGAAGCATATTCTACCTCTACAGGTATTCTAACAAAATCTTCAAAGATATATTCACCTACAAGACCGGCATGCCATGAAGTCCCACAGGCTACAATAATGATTCGCTCCGCATTCAAGAACCTCTTCATATTATTCTCCAGACCAGAAAGTTTGATAATGGCCTCATCAACCAATAATCTTCCTCTTAATGTATCTGTAATCGCGTCGGGTTGTTCATGGATTTCCTTGAGCATAAAATGGTCATAACCACCTTTTTCAATTTGCTCTAAGTTCATTTTTAATTGCTGAATATTCGGATGGATCAATGAATCATCCTTTATTTTTCTAACCTTAACCTCTCTGCCTTTTTTTATAATGGCCATTTCCTCATCTTCCAGGTATATGGCTTCCTTGGTGTATTCGATAAATGGAGAAGCATCAGAAGCAATAAAGAATTCTTCAAAATCCTTCCCTACCCCAATAGCTATAGGGCTTCCCATCTTTGCTACCACAATTTCATCCGGCTTGGCCTTATCAAAAACAGCAATGGCATAAGCACCAATCACTTGATTCAGTGCAATCTGAACTGCTTTACCAAGCATAACATTTTCTGTCGTTTTGATTTCTTCTATCAAATTAATCAAAACTTCAGTATCTGTATCGCTATGAAATGTATAGCCCCTGCTGATCAATTCCTGCTTTATGGTATCGTAATTTTCAATGATTCCATTATGGACAATAACGAGATTCCCCGATTGAGACGTGTGGGGGTGAGAGTTTACATCATTTGGAACACCATGAGTCGCCCAACGGGTATGTCCAACACCAATAAATCCCTTGTTGGAAATTTCCAGATTAACTTTATCTTCTAAACTGACAACCTTTCCTTTGGTCTTGGCCAGATTGATCTGTTCGCCATCAAACAACATAACACCGGCACTATCATAGCCTCTGTATTCCAACCTTTTCAATCCGTTAATGATTATCGGATAAGCTTCACGATAACCTATATAACCTGTTATTCCACACATTTTATTTGAGTTTTATTAGTAATCAAAACGAAAATCCTGATAACTTATTACCTAGGGTGAGAAAACCTATAAATTATCAGGAGTTTAGTTGAGACGAATTTAGCTTTTTATTTCGAATAAAATATTTCCAATTTTATCCTTTTATCATTATTTTCAGGTCTGTTTCCGTGTAATACTACACCTTTTGGAATCCAATTCCAATTTGAAACAATCGTATCAAAAGTGTTTTCACTAAGATTATCTGTCGCTACGTAATTTTTTAAAACCAATTTAGAAAGTGCCACCGGCTCATCTCCCTTGATCACACTGGTGATATAATCTGTAATTCTGAACTTGTATCTTTCAGGGTTGCCTTCATCATCATATTCCAATAATCCACCAAATATATCAGGTCCAAATCTGAAATCATAAAAATCGCTGATCAAAGAATTATAATCAGACTTATATAAATATAATCTATTAGGAACTACTCCCTGATCCCCATCAATATAGAATAACAGATTCGCCTCATTGATCAACAGATTTTGTTGCTTTATAAAATCCAATGTTTCTTCATCCAGGAGGTCTATAATTACTTCTGAACCAGCTGCTCCTTGAACATAAACTTTAGATTCCCCATTTTCAGTATCCGGGTTCATTAAAAGCGCTTCAACTTGAGATCCTGCATAAGACCTTTCATACTTTCCGGTACGCACTCCTGTGAAACTATAAACTTGCTGTTGTTTGGTTTTAACAATCACATCCACTTCGCCTGTAACACCATTGCCATTGAGATCTGATCCCGCAGACTCGGTAACTGTTCTGTCAAAAGTGTAATAAATAGTCATCGTTGCATCGAAACCTCTTATATTGATAAGTGATCCGTCGAAGCCTTCAGCATCTATATACAAACCCCTAAAATAACGAGTAAAATTGCCGTTGTTTTGAAAGTCAGCCGGATTATCATGATCTATAAATCGTTCTTTGAAAAACTGCTTATCAAGATCAAACTTCATTGATGGAGCCGAAGTCTCCTTCTTAATAGTATCTATGTCATCCACTGTACTGGGATCACCATCCAGATAACGTCTTTCAACATATAAGACCGTATCATTTCTATTTGGCATGAAATCACCTACATGTAATTCGCTGTTTAAGACATATTCTTTGTCAGAATAATAGGATTTTGCCTTCGTTGGATCATCAGGATCAAGAGAATTCAAAAACGTTCCCAGCTCAAAAATTGATATTTTATAAGCCAAGTCTTCATTTCCATAAATTGAATCCAGGTTAAAATTTGGGGTACTTATCGTATCACCTTCTTCATCGAATATAGGTAAACCTGTTATTGGGTCTACAGCTTTTTGATCTCCGTCCCTTGTTGAAAAATATGGAATATCAACAACAACTCTATCGATGATGGCATTATCTCCAAAATCTGCCCCCAATTGTGGCAATAAAAGCTGCCCAATAAAATCGCTTTTTAAGGAACCAAAATTATTGTTAGTATTGACCCCCAATAAATAAGTTGGGGCCTTATCGTTATCATTGTTATCAACTCTGGATGAATCAACATTTCGATGATAAGCAATCACTTCAAAAATTGAATCTCCAACGTCGAAAGGCCTTTGACCAGTTAAATCAACTGCAATATCCTCCAGATCCTTTTCACACGATACGATTCCGATTAAAAATATCAATCCTACACCAATATTTCTAAAAATGGCAATTCTTTTAGACGACATAAATTGTTCTTGAATGTTTTAGCAATCTTTTATAAAACTTTGTTGAGATAAAAGTCGGAATACGCTTCTGTAAATCCTTCAATGGGAAAGTGCTCCAGTACCGGGACATCCAGTTTATCAATCACAGCAGTGAGCTCATCACTTAGATCTTCACTCCCTAGAATAACTGCATCTGAATTCTCAATGGCAATTTTGACAAAGCTGTCTTCATTTCCATCAGTAAAGGCACCTAATTTACCCTCATCAATCTGATCAAATTTAATCTTATCAATCATCTTCTGACCGCTCAAAACCCCCTTAGTATGGTAATTAAAAGCTGAAGTTACTATTTTGCTATCTGCAAATAATGGATCGTTTTTATAATATTCTCTCAAATAAAGCGGCAATAATGAAGCCATCCAGCCATGAATATGAATAATATCCGGAGACCAGTTTAGCTTTTTGACAGTTTCAACCACTCCTTTGGCAAAAAATATTGCTCTTTCATCATTATCAGCAAAAAGATTTCCTTCTTCATCTGTAAAAACAGCCTTTCTTCTGAAATATTCATCATTGTCTATAAAATAGACCTGCATTCTTTCTTTTGGCAATGAAGCCACCTTTATAATTAAAGGCATATCCATATCATTAATGATCAAATTCATTCCAGACAACCTAATTACTTCATGTAATTGATGTCTCCTTTCATTGATCACCCCAAATCTCGGCATAAACATCCTTATTTGAGCACCTTGATGGTGCATTTCCTTGGGCACTTCGAATGCCATTTTTGACACTTCAGTTTCGGGTAAATAGGGGGTTAATTCAGACGAAATATAAAGGATTCTCTTATCTTTCATTTATCATTCTTTTTTGGATCGCTGCAAAATTACGAAATTATATGCGATATTCGAATTAAAATCTTAAGTTTGAGGGTTCAATTAACAATATTTAACAGCAAAATGGAGGTTTTTAAAACTATAAAATCTCTTCAGCAAAGTTTATCCGATAATGGCCAAAATTCTACCTTAGGACTTGTGCCGACCATGGGTGCACTTCACGAAGGCCATCTTTCCATAGTCAGAAGAGCTAAAGAAGAAAACAACCAGGTCATTGTGAGCATTTTTGTGAACCCCACTCAATTTGACAAAAAGGAAGATCTCGTTAATTATCCAAACACCCTTGAAGCTGATTTGGAAGCTTTGGAATCAATTGGTTGTGATTATGTTTTTACACCAAGTATAGAAGAAGTTTATCAAGGGGACACAAAATCAGAATCATTTGATTTTGAAGGACTTGACAAGGTGATGGAAGGACAATTCAGAACAGGTCATTTCGATGGAGTGGCTACCATTGTTAAAAAACTCTTTTTGATTACAAAACCAGACAAAGCCTATTTTGGAGAAAAAGATTACCAGCAATTATTGATCATAAAAAAAATGGTCGGCCTGGAGTCCATTCCGATTGAAATAGTTGCTGTAGGAATCTATAGAGAACATGATGGTTTGGCCATGAGTTCAAGAAATACAAGACTAAGCCAAGCACAACGGCTTGCTGCTCCGGAAATTTATCAAACGCTTTTAAAGAGTAAAAAACTCTTCGAGAATGGTGATTTAACCAAAGTTAAAAGTTTTGTTAAAAATGAGTTTATCCAAAACAAAGAATTGGATTTAGAATATTTTGAAGTTGCTGAAATAGAATCTCTTAAGTCGGCAAACGAATTTACACCCAACACCAAATACCGTGCTTTTATCGCCGTTTTTGCCGACAAAGTCAGATTAATAGACAACATAGCTCTAAATTAAGTAACTTTGCATCGTTAAAATTTTCAGCAAAAAATGACTATTGAAGTTGTAAAATCAAAAATTCATCGCGTAAGAATTACGGGATCTGATTTGAACTATATTGGCAGCATAACCATAGACGAAAATCTTATGGATGCGTCTAATATAATTGAAGGAGAGAAAGTTCATATTGTTAATATTAACAATGGAGAGAGATTTGTAACATATGCGATAAGAGGGGAAAGAAAAAGTGGTGATATCATTCTTAACGGACCTGCTGCCAGAAAAGTAGCCAAAGATGATATTATCATAATCATAGCCTACGCTTCGCTTGAATTTGAAGAAGCTAAATTATTTAAACCAGCCATCGTTTTCCCGAATGAAAAAGATAATTCATTGACATAGTTTTTGAAAATCAGTCCGAAAAAAATCATTTTTACCATACTCCCTATTGCATTGGGAGTGTTTCTTATTTG
>CAJQNF010000005.1 GCA_905479625.1 uncultured Flavobacteriaceae bacterium
TCATCAGCCTGACGGTGACTCGTAAAAGCTGGAATAACGTCATCCATTCCGTTAAATACGATTTCCTGCCATTTTTCAGGACTGTCATAATAAGTTGGGATAACCTTGTTCTCTAATAAATCATACAAATTGTCTGCATCCATTTTATCCTGATCCCAGTGAGGTAATTTGTAATCTACTTCAGGAAGCACAAAACAGTTTTTACCGTTTTTCTGAAATTCAGGAATCCAGCCATCGTTGATAGACACGTTTACAGAACCGTTCATGGCCGCTGTCATACCGCTTGTACCTGAAGCTTCACGTGTAATTCGAGGTGTATTTAACCAAACGTCAGAACCGCATTTCATTTTTCTTGATAAGTCAATCTCATATCCAACCAGAACAGCGAGATTTGATTTTTGTTTTGAAAAATTTACAAGATGATTAAAAATATCGATCGCATAATAGTCGTAAGGGTAAGGCTTTCCTGCCCAAATGATCTGTACCGGATATTTTGCATTAGAGATGAGTCTTTCAAAACGCGCTAAGTCGTGTAATAAAAGATCTGCTCTTTTATATCCTGCAAAACGCCTGGCCCAAACAAAAGTCAAGACATTTGGGTCAAATATTTTATTAGTTTGACGCGCCACCTCGGTGAAAAAACCCTGCTTTAAATCCAGTTTTCTTTTTTGATAGGCTTTTACTTGTTTTCTTTCCCAGGTTCTTTTGATGGTTTTATCTTGCCAAAAACTTTGATTCTGTGCATTGGTAATAGGAATGATATTACAAATGCCATCATAATCCTTCCACATATCCTTGGCAACCTTGGCGTGCAATTTTGAAACAGCATTTGCCTTTTTGGCCATTCTTAGTGCCGAAACTGTATAATTGATCATCCCACCGTTGACCGTTTCTTTTTGCAATTCATCTTCTGAAAGGAATCTGCCAAAAAAGCCACATCTGTTTAAATGACGTGCATCTCTTTCTTCATTACCAGCTTTTTCTGGCGTATGTGTAGTGAACACCATTTGGTTCTTTTTCACCCCCTGATCTCTTAAATAGTAAAAAGCAGGCAGGCCATGACCTTCATTTAAATGATACACATCAGATCCGCCAAGCGCTTCAACCACTTTTGCTCCTCCTATCCCCAAAATAATACTTTGTGATACACGCGTTACTTCATTGGCATCATACAAATGATTGGTAATGGTTCTTGATAAATGATCATTTCCTTCAACATCTGTACTTAAAAAATACATAGGTACTGTTCCAAATATCTCTGGTTTTAGCACATAAGCTCTCACTTTTACATGTGGATTGTCGTGAAGATGAACTTCCACTTCAATCCCTGTATCTTCAAGAAAGTCGAAGTATTTTTCATTAAAATCAGCTCGAAGTGTTTGGTCATCATTTCTACCTTGATCATAATAACCATATTTCCATAACATTCCGATCCCGATCATGTTCTGCTTTAACTCAAAACCAGATCTCATATGAGAACCAGCTAAAAATCCAAGACCCCCTGAGTAATTGTTAAATGCCTGATCGATACCGAATTCCATGCTGAAATAGGCAACTTTTTTCTTATAGGCAGCTGCAGTTTTATAAGGATGATACCACGTGCTGTATTTATTTTCTGTAAGTGTTTCCATGTTTAAAAAAAAATTAAGTGGCAAATGTAATAAATATTGATGTATTTAAACAATGCTAAAATGCTACAATGCTACAATGTTTTTAACATTTAACACTTCTTCCTTCTCACTTCTGCCTTCTCCCTTTTCACTTCTCACTTCTAACTTCTGCCTTCTCACATCTCCCTTCTCCCTTCTCACTTAAGCCTTAACACTTATTCTTCAATAATCTGCTTTACACTGCCACAGGCCAGCATGGCACTTCCAAAATAAGGATTCAATACGTTTTTATCATTGCTCAACCAATAGGCACCTTTGTTATCATCAGCCATAGGGCAAAACTGGTTATATACAACCTGTCCAATTCCATACATCTGAACAGCGCTGGTAATGGCTGTGGATAACTCTTTGAAATGACTTCTTTGTACTTTAATATCATCAGAGGCCCCAATGGCATTTGCTGACGTCCGCATTTGTTTTTCTGCTAACATCCAATGCTGATGAGTTCCCGGATCTGCAAGTAATTTCATATCTACTTTATCCAGGTTCTTTATCAAAAGTTTGGCATTTTGTTGTACGCTGTTCTTATCATCTTTTACTAAGGCTTCTTTGGTGCCTATATAAGCCTCAAAAACCAACTGTAACTGCTGCTTGAAATCCTGATCAACCACAACTCTTTGATGAGCAGGGCTTTCGTTTGACTTTGTATTTTGACTGTTGACTTGATTATGATCATGTCCTTCATGACCCGTTACAACCGGAGTACCTTCCTTATTCATCATTGATTTCTTTCCCTGTAACTGGGCGGCTGCATCAATGGTAAAAGTCCCATTGGTGACGATTTCATCACCGGAATTCAGACCTTGAAGTACCTCGTAGTTACTGCCAAAATATTTCCCTAATTGGACTTCTCTCATTTCAAAAACAGGTTCTTTTGGATTTGGTTTTATATAAACTACAGATCGCTCTCCTGTCCAAAGAATGGCTGTCGCAGGAATACTCAAGGCTTCATTATTGTTAGAAGATTCGCCTATCAAATTCCCTTCGATAAACATTCCTGGTTTAAAAATATTTTGCGAATTATTAAGTACTGCTCTTAGTTTTATTGTTCTGGATGCCTGATCAAGTATTGGGTCTATAAAAGATACTTTTGCTTTATAAATATTTTCTGGATAGGCCTGTGAGACAATAGTGATATCCTGGCCTTTTTGAAACAATTCAACTTGATTTTCATACACATCAAAAATCGCCCACACTGTCGACAGGTCAGCGATCTTAAACAATGGTTGTCCTTGTTTTACATAATCTCCCTGCTCCACCAGTTTTTTAAGTACCGTTCCGGTTACTGTGGCATAAACATCAAAATTTTCTTTGACTATTTTAGATGTTTCTATCTGATCGATTTGTGCCTCACTAAGTTTCCATAATTTTAATTTGTTTCTAACCGCACTGTACAAAGCAGGTTGGGATTTCTTAAGCGAAGAGGCTGTAATGAGTTCTTGTTGGGCCGCCATCAATTCAGGTGAGTAAATGCTCGCCAATAATTGACCTTTCTTGACCTGAACACCAGTTGCGTTGACATTTAATTTTTCGATTCTTCCGGCGAAATAACTTACCTGTACCGAGTTTGTCTCTTCATTTTCAGCGATGCTACCCGATAATTTTATGGTATTCGATGCATTTGAGTCGCCACCAACAACTGTGGTCTGCACATTGGCAAGCGCCAGGGCATTTTTACTCAATTTGAATTGGTCTGCCGAAAGGCCATCATCAACTGTCATGGAAGGGATCAGATCCATACCACAGATAGGACAATCACCAGCTTCGGGCTGCATAATTTGAGGATGCATGGAACAGGTCCACATTTGTGTTTCATTGGCTATTTTCTCATGACTGTGCGTTGCTTCTTCATTGGGATTTCCAAAGAAAACTGCTCCTAGAATCAGGCCAAGAATCAATATTCCGATATAAGCGATATATTTTTTCATATTCATT
>CAJQNF010000006.1 GCA_905479625.1 uncultured Flavobacteriaceae bacterium
AGTCAATCCCTCCGGAGACTCCAATGACAAATCTTTTTACTCCGGCTTTAGTGGCATAATCTTTTAACCAATTTACAATATGATTTGTAACTTTTTCTGTGTTCATTATTGCTAAGTATTTATTAGTTTTGCGAAGCACAAAAATATTAATTTTTATTGGCAAATATTTTAAATGAATGTTATTAAATATACTTTAGTTATTCTGCTGCTGTTAAATCTATTGGCTTGTGGTAAGAAAAATGACCAGGAGATTGATATCTCCAAAATAGAGGCAGTAACCGAATTGATTCGGTTTGATCAAAGGTTTTATACAGCAGCACCTGAGGAACTTGGGGAGCTTAAAACTGAATTCCCGTATTTATTTCCCGAACCAAATCCTGACTCTGTTTGGACGGCTAAGATGAAGGATGAGGATGAGTTGTTTCTGTATTCATCTGTACAAAAAACATTTGGAGATTTTTCAGACCAAAGGCAAGCATTGACGAATTTGTTCAAACATGTAAAATATTATTACCCAAAGTTTAAGGAACCCAAGGTGATTGCTATTTTGAGTAATGTTGATTATGATAACAAGGTTGTATATGCTGATAGCCTCTTATTTGTTTCTCTTGACGTGTATCTTGGAAAGGACCATGAAGTGTATCAGGATTATCCCAATTATATCAAACAAAATTTTAATAAGGAGCACCTTTTAGTGGATGTAGCGGAGCAACTTTCCCTTCCTATACTTAGGCCTTCAGCAACTAATTCATTTATTTCCAGAATAGTTCAGGAAGGAAAAAAACTATATCTAACAGCAGCCTTTCTTCCTGAAACTGCCAGAGCTGAGGTAATTGGTTATAATGAATTGCAATACCAATGGGCGGAAATAAGTGAAAGCGATATTTGGAAATATTTTATACAAAATGAAATGTTGTATTCAAATGATCCTAATCTGAGTGAACGGTTTATACATGACGCTCCCTTCTCAAAATTCTATTTGGAAGTTGACAAAGATTCCCCTGGTAGAATAGGCGCTTGGTTTGGTTGGCAAATTGTGAATTCGTTTATGAAGAACAGTGACATGACCTTACAGGAAATGATTGTCACAGATAATGAAGAGCTCTTTGGAAAATCAAAGTATAAACCAAAAAAGAAGTAAAGAAAGAAGGAGTTTGACTCGAAAAGCATCTCCGGATTCATTTTTAAAATTATAGAAAAGCAATATTATGGCAGTAAAGCACAGTTCACAAATAAGTATCAAGGTAGGATTGGATGAGAACAGAGTTCCGGAAACATTAAACTGGTCTGCTGATGATGGCTCCATTGAAGACATGGAAGCTAAGGCATTATTGCTTTCGGTTTGGGATTCTTCACAGAAAGACACTTATAAAATAAATCTTTGGACCAAGGAGATGCCTGTCAATGAAATGATACAGTTTTTTCATCAGACTTTAACCTCTATGGCCGATACTTTTGAAACTGCTACAGGAGATGATAAAATGAGTGCAACCATGCGGGATTTTTGTGATTATTATGCAGAAAAAATGGGCATTAAAAAGCAATAAGCCCAATTCTAAAAAAAAGACAACTTATAGCAAGGGCAAATTTAAGTTGACTTGAAGTCAAGTATTTGCTTCAATATAATCCGGTAATCATTTTCATTATTCACAAAGTCGAGCTCTGAGACGTCAATGATCAAGGTATTTAATTCTTCCTTTGACTTGATAAATGATAAGTAGCCCTTATGAATTTTTCCCAGATAGTCAGCCTTTATGTTCTGTTCATAGTCCCTGCCTCTCTTTTTAATGTTATCGATCAGTCTATCAGTATTTTGATACAGGAAGACATAAACATCCGGCTTGGCAATTTCCTTATACATAATATCAAACATTTTTCTGTAAAGACTATATTCCTCCTTTGGTAAGGTGATTTGCGCGAAGATGAGAGATTTAAAGATAAAATAATCAGATACTATAAAATTTTTGAATAGGTCAAATTGGGCGATATCGTCTGTTAATTGATGATACCTGTCTGCCAGGAAGCTCATCTCAAGCGGAAAAGCATAGCGCTCTTCATCTGCATAGAATTTAGGAAGAAATGGGTTGTCTGCAAATCTTTCCAGCACAAGTTTTGCATTATAATCATCCCCAATTTTCTTGGCAAGGCTGGTTTTACCTGAGCCAATATTCCCTTCGATAGCGATATAGTTATATTTTTCAACCAATGAAATAGGTCGTGTAAGTTTAGCATCTGTCTTTTCAATGTCTCCATTGTCTGTGCAGTTTTGCAAACAAATCAGGATGGTTTTTTTGGCTATGGGATGAATTACATTGGGAGCAATTTCGGTCAATGGTACCAATACAAACTTTCTTTGAAGCATGTCGGGGTGTGGCACTTTAAGATCATTATAAAAAATGATCTCATCATCAAACAGTAAGATATCTATGTCAATAATACGGTTGTTGTATCCTTGCTTTGAATTTCTAAGTCTACCTAATTTACTTTCGATGTCCAAAACGGTCTTGATCATTTTTTCAGGAGTAAGACTGCTCGATACTTCCAGGCAGATATTGTAGAAATCCTCGCCTTCAAAACCCCACGATCTGGTTTTATATACGGAAGATATTTTCCGTACATGGCCCACCGAAACATTTATTTCATCAATGGCACTTTGTAGATTTTCAATCCTATTGCCTAGGTTAGTCCCTAAAGATAAATATGTTGTTCTAACAATTTTCAAAACCAGTTATTTTTTAATTCAAATCGGATGAAAAATTGACAATAACATCCTATATTGGAACAAATTTCCTTGTTGCTTAAGGTCGTTACAAAGAAAACAAAACAAAGGGTCAATTAAGATGTGTTTGAACTTTAGTTTTTAACATTTGTAACATTTATTGACCTTAAACGACATATATTAAAATAGATTGAATGACTTTTTTAAGAGAATTATTAGCCGCGATTTTAGGTGTTTTTATTTCGTTTATGATCATGTTCTTTGTATTTGTGGCCATTGGCTCTGTGCTAAGTTCAAGTTTTGTTGACGATGAAAAAGTACTTGTTAAGAAGAACTCTATACTCGTATTAAAACTGGAGGATATTATAAAAGACTATGCGCCCAAAAGCGATGATCCTTTTGCCATGATTTTAGGCTTGGAAGAAAATAAAATTGGGCTCGATCAGATTTTGAACGCTATAGATAACGCAAAATACGATGACAATATCTTAGGAATCAGTATAGAATCCTTAATGATTCAAGGAGGAATGGGACAGGTCCAGGAAATCAGAGATAAATTGTTTGAATTTAAGGAGTCTGGGAAGTTTATCACTGCCTATGCAGATGTGTTTGAACAGAAGAATTTTTATTTAAGCACTGTAGCAGATTCTATTTATGTAAATCCTGTGGGTATGATCGATTTTCGAGGATTGTCAGGTGAGATATTGTTTTTTAAGGACTTCCAGGAGAAATATGGTATGAAAATGGAAGTGATTCGTCATGGTAAATATAAAAGTGCGGTGGAACCGTTTTTAGCCAGTGAAATGAGTGAGGAGAATAGAGAGCAAACAGCAGCTTTTTTAAATTCGATATGGTCAGAAATGGTTGAAGATATAAAGGAAAGCAGGGAGATTGAGAGTAGTGAGATCAATCACATTGCAGATGAATTAATGGCAAGAACTCCTGATCTTGCCATCGAGAATAATATGATCACAGGAAAATTGTACAAGGACCAGTATGTTAAGATTTTGAAAAAACTGGGTGGTCTGGAAGAAGATGGGAAATTATATTCAGTCAGTCTTAAGAATTATATAAATTCTGGCAAGGGAAGAATTGTCAATAAGGCTTCTGACAGAATCGCTGTAATCTACGCTCAGGGTGATATCATGTATGGTAAAGGTGATGAGAATTATATCGGCCCAGAACTTATTATTGAATCTTTGAAAAAGGCGAGAAAAACCAAAAATATTAAAGCAATTGTGTTGCGAGTAAACTCTCCCGGAGGAAGTGCTCTTGCTTCTGATATTATATGGAGAGAGGTAGAGATTACAAAAAAGGACAAGCCTGTAGTGGTTTCTATGGGAAACCTGGCTGCTTCAGGAGGTTATTATATTTCTTGTAATGCAGATAAGATCGTAGCTGACCCAACAACGATTACTGGCAGTATAGGTGTATTTGGCATGGTGCCTAATATCAGTGAATTTGCAGATCGAATTGGTATCAATGCCGAACAGGTAGGAACAAATAAACGTTCGTTAAATTACAGTTTGTTTGAACCGATGTCAGATGATTTTTATAGGGTGACAAAAGAAGGTATTGAAGAGGTGTATACAACCTTTGTGACCAAGGTGGCAGCAGGAAGAAATATGACTTTCGAAGAGGTTGATGAGATTGCGCAAGGAAGGGTATGGACCGGAAAACAGGCGCTGGAAAATGGTCTGGTAGATGAATTGGGTGGCTTGGAAGATGCGATCGACCTGGCAGCTTCATTGGCAGAGATCGATGAGTATAGAATAAGAAGTTATCCGGATTATAAAAAAGAATTTAAAGATATGTTTTCCGGCCCTTTCGGTAGCGTAAAACAGCAGGTTCTTCTCAATGAAATTGGAAAGGAAAACCTAAAAATTTACAAGCAATTACAGCAGTTTGGTGATTGGAAAGGCATACAGACCAGGTTGCCATTTTTATTGGAAATTAGGTAATCTTTAATGAATCATACGTTTCATTTCACTTCTGTATTTAGAGGCACTTTTACCTGTAAACTCCTTGAATAATCTATTGAAATGTGAAAAGTTGTTAAAGCCACATTCGAAGCAGATATCGGTAATACTCGTTTGATTCTCCTGTAGCAATTTTGTCGCATGAACAACTCTGTATTCATTGACTAATTTTGTAAATGTTTTACCCGTAGCCTTTTTGAAATATCGACAAAATGCAGGCGTTGTCATACTTACTTTATCCGAGATCTCATCAAGACTGATATGTCTTTTGAAATTATTGTTCACATGTTTAAAGATAATATCTATCTTCTCACTATCCTGCGGCTCAGTCTCAAAGGCAAACCCATCAACATTCAATAAAGAATAGTCATTGGCAAGAGACAGATCATTAAGTATCTCAAGTAATTTGATCACCCTTGACATACCCTGATGCTCTAAAAGCCCTTCAATTTTTGGACCGACAAGTTTTTTAGTTTCGGGCTTAAAGATGATTCCTTTTTTAGCTCTTTCAAAAAGGGCATTTATATTTCCCATTTCAGGAATGTTGTAAAAAATATTACCAAGAAATTCCAATCCGAACTGAACGATGGTTTCTGATCCGTTATTTGTTAGCCTATCAACAAATCCATGGTGAGGAAGATTAGCTCCAATGAGGATAAGCATACTGTTATTAAAGTAGGACAAGTGATTTCCGATATGCCTTTTACCCTGCCCCTGATTCACATAAACTAGCTCTACCTCAGGGTGAAAATGCCAGTACGCGATATTGTTGATGACTTCATTACTGTGTTGTTTTACAGAGATGCTGCTACCAAAACTCGGACTTATTTTTTCAAAACTAGGTTTCTTGTTGATCATAATTCTGTGACTTTATAATGCAAAAATAATCTATTTTGTTTTTGTTTTCTATACGAATTTACCTTTATTGTGTGTTATATTAACCAATTTCAATGTTAAGTTTATGTAAACTGTTAATTATGCATATAAATTAGCCAATTAAGTTGTTTTCATAAAGAGAAAGTGAGCATACATTTGTCCTGTCTAATTTTAATAAAATATAAAATGAAAAATTTAGCAAGAAAAAGTTTAGTAGCAATTGGATTGATGATGTCGTTATCAACTTTAGCAAATGACGGAACATCCATAATTAAAGAAAAGGAAAACAAAGTAACCAACATGCGTTTTGAAAATGTTGCACAAGGGTCTACCTTAACAATTAAGGATGAGAATGGACTAGTCTTGTATAATGAAGCCATAAAGCAAACTGGCGATTATTCAAAAGGGTTTGATTTGACATCTTTACCCAATGGTGATTATTTTTTCGAATTGAATTCGGAATTGAAAATTGTTGTCATTCCATTTAAAGTTAATTTAAGTGAAGTAGTTTTTGACAAAGAATCAGAAGATTCCATTTATAAACCTGTAGTGAGAACTAAAGATAACATGGTGTATGTTTCAAGAACAGTAATTGAGCAAACTCCTTTATCCTATAAAATCTACTATGCGAACAACTATGACCTGGTTCACTCTATTGACTTCGAAGAACTGGAAGAAGTGAAAAAAGCGTATGATTTTTCAACTGCGAAAAAAGGAAATTATGTTTTCGTATTTGAATCTAAAGGAAGAAAGTTTACGAAGAACGTAAAAATTTAAAAGTATTATTAATTAGTTATTGTCCAGTGATTTGTAAAATGAGCTCTTTCCCATAGGAGCTCATTTTTTTTGCGATCTAGTTTTAAGAAGCACCTGCACAAGTATCCTTTTGGAATCTGCTGATCAATGAAATTATGGCTAAGGTGCTATCTCAATGTAAGGTAAGAATTTATGATAGATGAATGAAATTCAATAATAGCGTCTGTAATAATTTAACATGTATGTGTTCTAAATTAACCCTGTATTTCATTAAGTCAGCATGAAATGATAAATAAGTGTATAAATTGGTCAAAATTGTTGTTTTATAACTTTTATATCCCATCTACATTTGTCATGTCTAATTATAATAAATATATATCATGAAAAAATTAACAAAGAAAATTGTACTGGTTCTGGGACTGTTTGTCTCGATGCTTTCTTTCGCTAACAGTGAAACGAATCCAATCAAAGAAAAAGAACCGAAGGTTACGAGTATGAGTTTTAAAAAAGTAAAACTAGGCTCGAAGTTATCCATAAAGGATAGAGACGGTATTGTGCTTTACAAAGAATCCATTGTAAAAACAGGAGATTATTCTAAAGGATTTGATCTTACAACCCTGCCAAATGGAGATTATTATTTTGAACTTGATACAGAGTTGGAAATTGTGATTATACCATTTAATGTAGTGTCTAATCAGGTGGTGTTTAAGAAGGAGGAAAAATCAACTATTTTCAAACCCTATATACGGGTAAAAGATGAGATGGTTTTTGTTTCAAGAGTTTCTTATGAGGAAAGTCCAATTGAATACAATATCTATTATGCAGATAATTATGATTTGGTCTTATCAGAAAAATTTGACAATCAATCTTATTTAAAGAAGATCTATGATTTTTCTAAAGCAAAAAAAGGAAACTATCTTTTCGTTTTTAAATCAAATGGAAGAAAGTTTACCAAAACGGTAAAAATTTAATTACCCATTATTAATTCATTATTGTGAGATGATTGCCAAAGTGAGTCCTTCCCATAGGGCTCACTTTTTTTTGTATGTGACAAAACTATAGTCAAAATCATGCGTCTCATCTGCTTTAAAATCTTCTCTGCTTATTTCCTTCCATTTTTTGAAATCTATTGGCGGGAAAAAAGTGTCGGCATCTTCAAAGGAATGATGAACCACCGTGAGATCCAGTATGTCCGCGTGGTCTAATGCCTGTCTATAGATTTCTCCACCTCCGAGAATATAGGGATTGGCATCCTCTTTTGCGGCCATGATCGCTTTTTCAAGGGAGTTCACTATAATACAGCCCTCAACTTGATAATCCTTATTCCGAGAAATAATGATAGTGGTGCGGTTTGGCAGTGGCTTCCCAAGTGACTCAAAAGTTTTTCTACCCATGATCACATGATGACCCAGCGTTACTTTCTTAAATCGTTTTAAATCGGCAGGTAAGCGCCAAATCAGGTCATTATTTTTACCAAGGGCGTTGTTCTCCGCCACAGCTGCAATTATCGTAAGCATAGGATTAATTGTTTAGGAATTATCTTCCAGGTTATCAAAAGCACCTGATTTTTCAAGTTTCACTTCCAATTTGTCTAATTTGGCTTTGTGTTTTTGAATAAGTTTTTCAGTTTGTAGCCTTTCCCAATCCTTTCCAAAGAATCTGTTCATCACAAAAACATTGACAAAATGAAGGATCAATATAACGAGCCAGGCAAATATGGCCCAAACGTACCAATCTATTTCAGGATGGAATTTAATGACTTTGTTGAGTAAAACAAAAAATGCGGATCCCACCAGAAACAATACAAAATGAAAATATAAACGCTTCTTTTGTTTAGTGCGCTTTCGTGCTTTTTCGTAGTATTCGTGATCTAAAGTAGCTTTCAAATTAAAGAGATGATTACATGTCTTTTACCCATTCTTTGATATAATCGGTAAAATCTTCTTTATCGTTAAACTCCTCATCTTTGTTATTCCGTAAAGTCGGAATTTCATTTAGCTTGTCATTGTACAAACTACCTGAAGTATTTAAAAATGCCTGCATCCTTTGTAAAAGATTGACATCTTCAATCTGAGTAATATGTTTGATCAGATTTAATTTTAACTCTAAAGCGTTCATAGGCTTGTATTTTATGGGGGTTAAACTGAGACCTTTCCTCTAATGAGAGGGTGGGGCTCGTAATCTACTAAGTTAAAGTCTTTAAATGAAAATTCAAAGATATTTTTGATTTCCGGATTGATGATCATTTTAGGCAGCGGTTTTGGATCGCGACTCAACTGAAGCTCAATTTGATCCATATGGTTGCTGTAGATATGAGCATCTCCAAAAGTATGAATGAAATCACCATATTTTAATCCGGTAACTTGTGCCAACATCATGGTGAATAGGGCATAAGATGCAATATTAAAGGGTACACCAAGAAAAATATCTGCACTTCTCTGGTACAACTGGCAAGACAGTTTCCCATCGCTTACATAAAATTGAAAAAACGCATGACATGGAGGAAGCGCTGCTTTATTGTTCGCTACATTTTCGGCGAAACTGACGCTTGTATCTGGTAAAACACTTGGATTCCATGCAGAAACCATCATTCTTCGACTATCTGGATTATGTTTAATCGTTTCGACAACTTCTTTGATCTGGTCAATCCCATCTCCATTCCAGTTTCTCCATTGATAACCGTAAACAGGACCTAGGTCACCGTTTTCATTTGCCCAGGCATCCCAAATCTTGACTCCGTTCTCCTTTAGATAAGCAATATTAGTATCACCTTTTAAAAACCAAAGCAATTCATGGATAATCGATTTTAAATGCAATTTTTTAGTTGTAACCATCGGAAACCCTTCATTCAGATCAAACCTCATCTGGTAGCCAAAAACGCTTTTGGTTCCTGTGCCTGTTCTGTCTTCTTTGGTTATTCCATGATCGATCACATGCTGGATCAAATCTAAATATTGCTTCATTATGTTATAACTGTTATAAAGATTAATGAAAAAATTTGATTCATATGATCACTTTTTTCTATTAAATGTGTACCGTTCAAAGATAAAATATTCTACTTTAATTTTGCTTAATGAGGTGTTAATATTCTTAACTCTTTTTCAAAAAAGTGACCAATTAACCAATGATCATTCCTGCTATAGTTGCAGAAAGCAGAGAAGCAAGAGATCCTCCAATCAGCGCTTTCATGCCGAACTCGGACAAGGTTTTTCTTTGACCTGGCGCCAGAGATCCAATTCCGCCTATTTGAATACCAATTGACGCGAAATTTGCAAAACCACAAAGCATATAAGTGGCCATAATAATAGATTTGCTATTGTTCAAGTGAACGACATTCGTTACATCCTTTAATTCTGCTAGTTGAATATATCCTATAAACTCGCTAGCCGCAAGTTTAATACCCAAAAGTTGTCCCATCATCATGACATCATTTTTTGCTATCCCAATAAGCCACATCAAGGGTGCGAAAACAGTTCCCAGAATAGATTCCAGCGTAAATTTAGGATAAGGTGTATTGGCAGCCATCCAATCATTCAAGGTTGTGATGTCACCTATCCATCCTAATATGCCATTGATCATCGCAATAAAGGCTACAAAGACCAATAACATGGCCCCAACATTCACTGCCAGTTTCAAGCCTTCTGTTGTTCCATTTGATATAGCATCTAAAATATTAGTGCCTATTTTTTGTGAGGAGACCTTGACATCTGAGCTGATTTCTTCAGTTTGTGGATAAAGAATTTTCGAGATTACGATTGCTCCAGGCGCGGCCATCACTGAAGCAGCTAACAGGTGTTTCGCGAATTTTAAACGCATCACCGGATCATCACCTCCTAAAAAGCCAATATAGGCTGCAAGTACAGCACCTGCCACAGTTGCCATACCACCTATCATGACCAAGAGCATTTCAGATCGATTCATTTTTTCCAGATAAGCCTTGATCAATAAAGGAGCTTCGGTTTGACCTAGAAATATATTCCCAGCCACACTTAAACTCTCGGCTCCTGAGATCTTTAATGATTTAGAAAGGAGCCAGGCCATGACTTTAACCACTTTTTGAATTATTCCGAGATAATATAGTAAGGAAGTCAAAGCAGAGAAAAATATAATAGTAGGAAGTACCTGAAAGGCAAAAATATATCCAAAAGTATTCATATCTACCACGAGGCCCTCAAACAGGAACTTGCTACCTGCTCTTGTAAAATCGAGTACACTCACAAAAACCTTCCCAACTGCTTCAAAACCGACCTGAATAAATCGAACTCTTAGCACACCAATTGCAATAAGAAGTTGTAATGCAAGTCCGATACCCACTGTTTTCCATTCAATTGCTTTTTTATTGGAGCTGAATAAATAGGCTAGAAAGATCAATACGATCATACCGAGCAGACCTCGCCAGATGGATTCAAAAGATATTCCTTGACTTGGAGTTATTTGTTCGTTGATTTGTTGGGCTCTTAAAGGTACTGTCAGAAGAAGTAGAAAACTCAGCGTGAGTATTTTTTTTAGCATAGGTCTTTACTTTTTCTCTCTTTTTGAGATTTCATCTCTCAGTTTAGCAGCCAGTTCGTAGTCTTCATTATTCACTGCCTGATCAAGTTGCTTATAGAGTTCTTCAACAGATTCATCTTTAAAGGAAGATGTTTCCTCTACAACGTTGGCCACCAGATCTTCCATTTTAAATTTTGATTCAGCCAGTTTTGACTCATCTTTTATTTTTAGAATAATACCGGCCTTATCAAGAATATTTTCAAAGGTGAAGATAGGTGCTTTAAATCTTGTAGCCAGTGCTATCGCATCTGAAGTTCTCGCATCAATAATCTCTTCTATCTTATCGCATTCGCAGATAAGACTCGAATAAAAGACTCCGTCCACCAGTTTATGAATAATGACCTGTTTAACGATAATGTTAAAACGATCCGCAAAGCTTTTGAAGAGGTCATGCGTGAGTGGTCTTGGAGGTTTGATCTCTTTCTCAAGGGCTATAGCGATTGATTGCGCCTCAAATGCCCCTATGATAATGGGCAATGTTCTTTCTCCATCTTCTTCACTTAATACCAAGGCATAAGCCCCGCTTTGGGTTTGGCTATAGGATATTCCCTTTATATTTAAACGTACTAGACTCACAGGTTTAACAGAATTATAATAATTACCAAATTTGCAACAAATTTAAGGATAAGCCAATTCAATTTACAAATAAAATTGAAAAAGACCATCAAAATTAAGGACTAATGATTTTCATGAATTTTACCAGCCTTTTTGAATGGGGCATTTTACTGAAAAATTATATCGGGTTAAAGGGCGCTTTTAAATGCTTTTAGTTTGGTCATCAGTTCGGGTAAAACTTTAAATGCATCATCCCATTTGGCATATGTCGTGGAATTGCTGTACAAGTGTTATATTGCCATGATAAATTAGGTATTGATGACTATTTATATGGTCAGTAGAATGTGTGTTGGCAGAGCAATGGAACTGCCGGATAGTTTGAAGTTATATCATTAAAAATCTAGTATGAGTAAAGCAACGTTTATAAAAGAATTATCATTACCCGCCATCGCGGCACCGATGTTCTTGATTTCAGGACCAAAACTGGTGATAGAATGCTGTAAAAATGGTGTCGTGGGTACATTTCCTGCATTGAACCAACGGACAACTGAAGGATTTGAAGAATGGATCATCGAAATTAAAACAGCACTTGCTAATTTTGAAGCTGAAACAGGAAAAAAAGCAGCACCTTTTGGGGTTAATTTAATTGTTCACAAAACAAACCCAAGACTGAAAGCCGATTTAATGATTTGTGTTAAACACAAAGTGCCTTTGATTATCACTTCTTTGGGAGCTGTATCCGAATTGGTAAATACTGTGCATCAATACGGTGGTCTGGTATTTCACGATGTGATTAAAAAACGCCATGCAGAAAAGGCGGCAGAAGCCGGAGTTGATGGTTTGATTTTAGTTGCGGCAGGGGCAGGAGGTCATGCAGGAACAATAAACCCAATGCCTTTGGTGGCTGAAATAAAAGGGTTTTTTAAAAAAACTATTTTATTGGCAGGATGCATCAGTACTGGGCGAGATATTGCTTCGGCCCTGCAAATGGGGGCAGATTTGGCCTATATGGGAACTCGCTTTATTAACACAAAAGAGAGTAAGGCTCCTGAAGCTTATCGCGATATGATTATTGAGTCCGGAGTCAACGATATCGTTTATACGGCTGCAATTTCGGGAGTATCTGCTAATTTTTTACGCCCCAGTTTAGAAAAGATGGGGATTACCGAAGAGATGTTGAATAGAAAGGGTAAGGTAGATTTTGGAGAAGAACTTACTGTAAAAGAAGAAGAAGCAAAAGCATGGAGTACCATTTGGTCCGCAGGGCAGGGTGTTACAGGAATTCATGATGCTCCTTCTGTCAAAGATTTGATTGCAGACCTAAAATTGGAATTCAGAAATGCCATAGAAGAACAATATGCTCATTTGAAAACTTATCGATAAAATAATGAAAAGGTGAAATAGAAAAGATCTCTTTATTGTTGACGCATCAGGCCTTCTTGGGCAACTGATGCTACCAGGACACCATTTTTATTGAAAATACTACCTCTTGAGAAACCTCGGGAATTTGAGGCGCTTGGACTTTCCATAGCATACAGCAACCAGTCATGTATATCGAATTCACGGTGAAACCACAATGCATGATCCAGACTGGCATAAAAAGTTTTACCCTTGTTCAACGTCTCTCTGTGAGGCATGGTTGCGGTTGTTAATAAACTATAGTCAGATGCATAGGCCAGGAGCTGCTGTTGTAAAGGAAGATCTGATACTATCTTCTCAGTGGTGCGAATCCATATGTCATTGATCGGTTCAGAATTTTTCAGGTATTTCAACGTAATTTTATGGATAGGCCTGAATTCAAAGACTTTTGGAAGGGTAAATTTTAAGTATTTATAAGCTTCCGGATGGCTGGCTTTAATTTCCTCAATTTGCTCACTACTCGACCAAAGCTTGTCAGCCGGCAATAAGTTTGGCATTGTGATTTGATGATCTACACCATCTTGTTTCAACTGAAAGGAGGCGGCCATATTGAATATAGGCTTGTCATTTTGCAAAGCGACAACCCTTCTTGTTGTAAAACTGCCACCATTTCTAATGGTGTCAACTTCGTATCTGATCGGGATATCCAAGTTTCCTCTCAAGATGAAATATCCGTGCATTGAATGGGCGATTCTGTCTTTCGGAACAGTTTGATAAGCAGCATGCAATGACTGTCCAAGAACCTGACCTCCAAAAACACTTCCCCAAGGTGCTTGATAGTTTTGTCCGAGGAATATATTTTTAGCCAGAGGCTCAAGCGTTAGTAACTCGACCAGGTCCTTAATATTTTCCATATCAATGTAATATATGCTTTAAAAAAAAATTCAGTCAAGTTAATTAAAGCTAAAGAGGGTTTTAACAATTGAACCAAGTTTGAAATGTCTTAATGATCCGCCTTGAAAGCTTTTAATTTGGTGATCAATTCCGGAACTACTTCAAATGCATCACCTACAATACCATAATCAGCAGCTTTAAAGAAAGGAGCTTCTGCATCGTTGTTGATCACAACTTTGACTTTTGAAGAATTCACACCGGCTAAATGCTGAATCGCACCTGAAATACCAATGGCTATATACAAATTTGAAGTCACGGGTTTTCCTGTTTGCCCGACATGCTCACTATGCGGTCTCCAGCCCAGATCAGACACAGGCTTCGAACAAGCTGTTGCAGCGCCTAGTACTTCAGCCAACTCTTCGATCATCCCCCAATTTTCTGGTCCTTTTAATCCTCGGCCACCTGATACGACAGTATCAGCATCAGCAATGGTTACTGTACCTGTAGTTTTGTCAATAGAGGTAGAACTGATCTTAAAATCATCATCCTTGAAAGATGGGGTAAAATCTTCTACTACTGAATTGATCGGATTCGCTGTAATGCCTACAGAGTTTTTTGCGAGTCCTAATAATTTGTTTTCTGTATGTATCTCCGTAAAGCTGAATCCTTTCGAAGAAAATGCTTTCCGTTTTACGGTAAAAGGTGCTATAGAACTTGGGTAATCCACAACATTTGACGCATAACCTGCTTCTAATTTCACGGCCAGTATAGGGGCGAGATACAAGCCATCATTACTTGAATCAACAGCTACTATATGAGCAGATTCTTTTACAGCTGCCTGATGGATACAATCAGCATAAGCCTTGGCGTTAAAGGCATCTAACTTAGAGTCCTGAATTTTTAAAATTTTATCAGGGCCATATTCTGAAAGAGTGCTGACGTCACTTGCATTGATCGTGACAACCACAAGCGATGTTTCAGCCTGGTTTGCAACCTGTTTCCCAAAGGAAACAATTTCAAAGGCGGTTTTTTTAAATTTCCCATCTGAATGATCTGCGAAAACTAATACTGACATAGATTTAGATTTTATGGCAAAGTACATCCGAAGATGGCTCCTTTGTCTATTTTTTATTTTTTTAGATTACTTTGGCTTCATTGTGCAGTAAGTTAATGAGCTCATCAATATTGCTAGCATCAACTATTTTACAGGCTCCTTTTGCTTCTGGTTTTTCGTATTTAGCCGTAGAGGTACTTCCGTTTATGTCGGATGGAGCAACTACTTTTAGCGGTTTTTTTCGGGCCATCATAATTCCTCTCATGTTAGGAATTCTAAGGTCTTTTTCTTCAACCATCCCTTTTTGGCCTGCAGCTATAAGCGGTAAATCACAATTGACAACCTCCTTACCTCCGTCGATCTCACGAATTACAGTTGCATTATTATTATCAACTTCTAAACCAATGCATGCATTGACGAAATTAAAACCCAATAGTTCTGCCATCATACCAGGAACCATTCCTCCATTATAATCAATAGATTCTTTTCCTGTTAAAATCAGGTTAAAACCTTCAGTTTTGACAACTTCGGATAGTTGCTTGGCAACCAATAAACCATCGGTAGGTTCAACATCAATTCTTATGGCATCATCTGCGCCAATGGCAAGTGCTTTTCTAAGCGTAGGTTCCACATTTGAACCGCCAACAGTGGCTACAGTAACTGAAGCGCCCTGCTTCTCCTTGAACCACATGGCTCTGGTCAAAGCAAATTCATCGTATGGATTGATGACAAATTGAACTCCATTACTGTCAAATTTAGTGTTGTCTTCCGAAAAATTAATTTTGGAAGTGGTATCGGGAACATGACTTATACAAACTAATATTTTCATTTTTACTTAGTTAAAATGATTATTTGATTTTCTACGGGACGAAGTTAAAAAATATTTTCAATATATTATGCATGCATAGTAATATTTTAAATAGTCTTCTGGCCTAACAATCAAGCAAGGCAAAGATGCATTTTTTTTTCTCTAAAAATTGTATTCTGCACCATAACTATATTCATGAAAATTAGTTATTTTTGCAGTCCTTTATTACTAAAATATGAAAGTATTACAATTTAGAGAAGCTATTGCTGAGGCAATGAGTGAAGAAATGCGCAGAGATGAATCTGTTTACCTGATGGGTGAGGAAGTAGCGGAATATAATGGGGCCTATAAGGCGTCGAAGGGAATGCTTGATGAGTTTGGAGAAAAACGTGTCATAGATACCCCTATCGCTGAACTTGGATTTTCCGGAATAGCTGTTGGTTCTGCTATGGGCGGAGCCAGACCCATCGTTGAATATATGACTTTTAACTTTTCATTAGTTGGGATTGACCAGATCATTAATAATGCAGCTAAAATGAGGCAGATGTCCGGCGGACAGTTTAATATACCTATCGTATTTAGAGGGCCAACCGGTTCGGCAGGTCAATTGGGAGCCACCCATTCACAGTCATTTGAGAATTGGTTTGCCAATACTCCCGGCTTGAAGGTGATCGTACCATCTAATCCATATGATGCAAAAGGTCTTTTAAAGGCAGCAATCAGAGATGATGATCCGGTAATTTTTATGGAGTCTGAACAAATGTATGGAGATAAGGGTGAGGTACCTGAAGGCGAATATGTTCTTCCTATAGGGGTTGCAGATATTAAAAGAGAAGGAACAGATGTAACTGTAGTTAGCTTTGGAAAAATAATTAAAGAAGCTTACAAAGCTGCAGAAGACTTAGAAAAGGAAGGAATTTCATTAGAAATTATTGATTTGCGTACGATTCGCCCTATGGATCATGACACCATTTTGAATTCTGTTAAAAAAACCAACAGATTGGTGATTCTTGAAGAGGCATGGCCTTTTGCAAGTGTATCTTCAGAGATCACTTATCAAGTTCAGGAAAATGCTTTTGATTTTCTTGATGCGCCAATTCAAAGAATAACTACAGCTGATAAACCTGCACCTTTTTCTCCCGTATTGCTGGAGGAGTGGATGCCCAATAAG
>CAJQNF010000007.1 GCA_905479625.1 uncultured Flavobacteriaceae bacterium
TGTGTAGTAAATTTTGCAAGACCAGCATACCCATCCATTAAGAATGCATTTGCTAATGGAAATACAGGGCTTGCTGTGTCACAAGGTGATGCCACACAGACCACAGATATTGTCAGGGAGTCATTTAAATTAATTGATGACAAGGGTAATGTATTACCAGTTGATGGAAAAGGAATTACGATTGGAGTCATGTCTAATAGTTATGATAGACAAGGTTTTTCTACAGGTAATGATTCAAAAGCTACCGTTGATGTTGAGGCAGGTGATTTGCCTGGAGATGGCAATGATGTTCACCCTGAACCTGTAAGTGTTTTGATGGATTATCCATATGGTGAGGCTTCAGATGAAGGTCGAGCCATGATGCATATTATACATGATGTAGCGCCTGGCGCCAAATTAGCATTCCATACAGGATCATTGTCTCCTCGAAATTTTGAGGTAGGTTTTAAGGCGCTGGCAGGCTTAAATGAGTCAAATGAGTTAATTGAATTAGATTTGAAAAGTAACATTATTGTGGATGATATTTCTTTTATCACAGAACCATTTTTTGGGGAAGGCAGAATCTCAGCTGTTATTAATGCCTTTACTGATGAAGGTGGTATACATTTTACTTCAGCCGGTAATTTTGGAGATAACGGTTATCAAAGTAACTTCGCGGCCACTTTAAATACTCCTGCGACAAACTTTATTGACCCAGATACAGATACAAGAGCTCATCTTTTTGATGGCCCTGGAGGTTCAGATTACTTGCAAAAAATAAGCGTGGTACCCGGTACTTATATGATTGCTTTGCAGTGGAAGGAAGCAGCTGCTTCACAACTTAATGATAATGGCGCATCAGATGATCTGGATATTTACATCGTGGATGATTTGGGTAGATTGTTAGTAGGTAGTAATCGCATAAATATTGAAGGAGATCCAACAGAGGTTATTGTTTTTAAGTCAACCGGAACAGGGGATGCCAATATTTTAATCACCAGTGCAAATGGGCCTACGGATGTGCCTTTTAGATACATTGCTTTTCAATCAAACGGGTTGACCTGGGAGTATAATACTCCGGGTACCCCAACCGTTAGCGGCCATGCCATGACTGAAAAATCAGTTACTGTTGGTGCTATTCGATATAATAAAACAGATCCCGAAGTATTTTCTTCTTTTGGAGGAACATTATCTGATAATATTGAAGTAGTTGTAGATTTTGCTGCTCCGGATGGGGTAGATACTAACGTAGGTTCTATTGGTGAAAAATATTTTTTAACTGGACTGCCAATTGATGACACTCCGCAGTATCCAAACTTTTTTGGAACTTCTGCATCGGCACCTTCAGCTGCCGCCGCTGTCGCCTTATTGCAATCTGCGTTGCCAACATGGTATCCGGATGCCAGCAATCCAGGGAAATCATCCAAAAGTGTGAGTGATGTCATAGATTTGTTCAAACAAAACGTCAAAAACGTATCTTTAACTAATGATTACCAGGCGGGTGCCGGTATGATCGATGCCAATAAGGTATTTAATAGTCTGGCGGCACAAACTTCCAGGATAACTTCTTTTGTGTTTGATCCTGTGACAGATTCGGAAAACGCAGGTTCAACAACGGTTACAATAAAAATCATCGGTGAATTTTTACCTGATCTTGATAGTGGTGATACTTACGATCCAAACCTTGATCCTGGCGATGAAAATAAGCCCGTGGTTTATTTAGATGGTGTACCGATTGCTTATACCGTAGGGGAAGATGGGGAAATTTTAGCCGAAATACCACCTTTTTCAGGAAATCCAAATTTACAGATCTATACAGCACCAAAAGATGGTACAGAAGGCAACGGTGGCTTTTCTGAACCTTATAAATTTTTCCAAGATGGAAAAAATGTCTTAACCGTTACGGCAAATCCGTTGACTGTTAAATTTGGGGAAGCATATAAATCAAAATTAACCTATACAGTAGAGGGTATAGAACTTCCAGAAGACGAAACTTCATATGCTACGATTCTGAATAGTTTAGGTTTTCCGGATGTTGCTTTCACAACAACCGTAGATGATGTTGACTATCCAGATGTAAACAATTACCCTATAACGCCATTTTTTGATGGTGATTTTGTGGACACTGATGAAGACGGAGTACCAGATGTATATGACCAATGTCCTGAAACACCTGCGGATGAAACTGTAGATTTAAATGGCTGTTCAGAGGCTCAAATAGGGGTCGCTGATTTTACACCCGCGATTACTTTTAAAGTGAATTTTAAGGATGAAAATTTAGCCATTGAAAAAAATAATTTAATTATAACGCCAAAAGATATAACAACGGCTACTTATGGAGAAAAAATAACGGTAGAGTTAGCGTATAGTGGATACGGCACAACCAATGATGCCGGAGTTGAATCCTTTGACTTAATTAATGATCCTGCTGAGCTTCTAGCCAAAATAAAGCGGGAACATCTAAAAGATTTTTATGTTGATGGAGCTACAGGAATTACGCCTGTAGGTTTAATTAATAATTTCAAACCTGGCGAATCATTTGATGCAGATGGTGTAGATCGTTATCAGGATATATTAGATCTATTAGAAAATGGTAGTTGGATATCTTCTGAAAATACTTTTATTAATAGGATTGAACAGGTGCCTTACAGAGGTGGCTTATATCCGGAAAATGAAGGATTTACAGAAAGAGTTTATGGGTCTGTTAATGCAGATTTAGGGACTGGTTTTATTAATTTTAACCCGCTGGATTTCACAGCATATTTAGATTATTTTAATCCGGAAGGATCAACACTAGATGGTCAGTCTATAGGTATTATCAATGGTCAGGCTTTAGGTATTATTAATGGTCAGGCTTTGGGTATTATCAATGGACAAGCTATAGGTATTATTAATGGCCAGGCTTTAGGCATTATTAATGGTCAGGCGATAGGTATTATTAATGGTCAGGCTATTGGGATAGTTAATGGTCAGGCTTTTGGAATTATCAATGGTCAGTCTATAGGTATTGTCAATGGTCAGTCTTTGGGAATTATTAATGGTCAGGCCTTCGGTATTATTAATAATGATTCTGGATTAGGTAGTGGATTAGATACCAATGATTACAATAAAGTTTTTAGTATAATTGATAATACAGACTATTCCGCAGATTGCCTGGATGGCGGGAATTGTACTGTTTCAAAATACTATGCTTTAAATTTGATTACTGGGGTAGAGGCCACAAACAGTGATCCTCAATATATTTTCCCTGGCTCATTCATTAATCCAATGTCTGACAATTTTAATATAATTTATCAAAAAGCAGAATTAACAGTTGCCAAGAAGGATTTAACAGTAAAAACAGCAGCTTTATCGATACCATATGGTGGTGATGTAAGTGCTGAAATAACAACTGAGTTTGATTATGCTTATGATGATACTACAGAAAATGTGTTTCCGGATGGTATTCCATATTATTTTGAGAATACTGATGCCAGCGATACAGGAGAATATGTACTGGGTGATAAAATGAATGTTGGTACTTATAATATCTTCATTAAAGATGCAACAGACAATTATAATGTTGTCATTGGAGAAGGTCATGGTCAATTGACCATTACCGAAGCCACCTTAACCGTTGATGTCACGGCAGCTGAAAATATCAAGTATGGCGGTGCACCGGACATTACTACTGAAATTAGTGGTTTTCCTTATAATGATGATGACGACACTTCCAATGATGAAGATGCTTCAACGCTGTTCCCTGAAGAAGATGGTGGAATACCTTACTTCTTCATGAAACAAGGTGAAACGCCAAATAGTTGTGTTGACTGTACAAAATATTATTTACCATTCGTAACAGGAACGGATAAAATGGATGTTGGTATTTATGATATTTTTATAACGGATGATCCTACTGATAATTATACGATTGAATTTGCTGCAGAACGTGGAACTTTAACTGTCGATCCTGCTACTTTAATGGTAACAACAACCGCATTCTCATTAGAATATGGCGATTCTGTTAGTGATGCTATAGAAACTTCTATTGAAGGTTTTGAAAATGAAGAAACTTTATCAGGTATTTTCTCAGATGGCAGTGATGGAATCTTAATACCTTATCTTTTTATAAAAGGAACTGATGATGGCTTAGATATAAATACGGTTAAGGCATTAGGTACTTATACCATTGAGGTTGAAGCGCCAATTTCAGGTAATTATGTGATTGATTATGGTGAAACTCACGGTACATTAAGTATTACGGAGGCCACCTTAAATGTGGTAAGTACAACTGTACCTAATATAAAATATGGTGTTACACCCGAAATAACAACCAGTTTTGACGATGATTTTGCCCCTGGAGAAGACGTTTCGACGCTGTTCTCTGAAGTAGATGGTGGAATACCTTACTTTTTTATGAAAGAAGGAAAGACTCCTGATAATTGTGTTGACTGTACAAAATTTACCATAGGAGGTTCAGCTAAAATGGAGGTTGGCACTTATGATATCTTCATTACAGATATTGATGATAATTATTCAATTGTACTTGCTGAAGGTCGTGGACAATTAATAATTGAAGCAGCGCCTTTGACCTTTAACCCAACAGCTCTGCCAGTTAAGTATGGTGTAGCTCCTGTAATAGTGCCTGGTTTTGGTGATTTTGCTTATGGAGAAGGAGCTAGTGATCTTATTAATGCAACGTATTATTTTAAGAGAGATGGCGATGCTACTTTATACGAAATAGGTGATGAAATGAATGTTGGTACTTATGAGATCTTTATTAAGGATGATATAACTGATAATTATTTAATTGCTCGTGAAGGAAGTGGTCAATTGATAATTGAAGCAGCGCCTTTGACATTTAACCCAATAGCTCTGCCAGTTAAGTATGGCGTAGCTCCTGTAATAGTGCCTGGTTTTGGTGCTTTTGCTTATGCAGAAGGAGCTAGTGATCTTATTAATGCAACTTATTATTTCAAGAGAGATGGCGATGCTACTGAATATACCATAGGAGGGCTAAATAAAATGAATGTTGGTACTTATCAGATCTTCCTTAATGATGATTCAACTGATAATTATTCAATTGAACGTGAAGGAAATGGTACTTTGACAATTGTTAAGGCCACACTAGGAGTAGAAATATCTCCAGATGAATCGATCATTAATCAGGGTGATACTCCGGCGCTTACAACAACTTTTGCTTCAGGCAATGCTTATGGCGAAGATGTACTAGCTGTGTTTGGTTCCCCTGTTCCTTATGAATTTATAGATGAATATGGAGATACATTCTATGACACTTCTGTGCCAGGCGTATTTACCATAAGAATTCCAGATCCAACAAATTATGTGATCTCAGCTAATGCGGCAACCTTGCTGATAAATTCAAACGACAATGATAGAAAAGTGCGTACATTCTCAGATTGTGTAAGATATAATGAATCAACAAATGATTATACCGTAATTTTCAGATATGAAAATGAAAATGATGAAGTTGTATTTGTGGCAATTGGTGATGATAATTTACTAGCTGGCGGTGTTATCGAGGGAAAACCACCTACATTCTTTATGCCTGGAGGTGGCACCTTTGAAATTCGTTTTGATGGAGGCCAGTTAACATGGAGTCTTACGACCAATGGCAGCACTAACAATTCCTCAGTTTCGTCTTTAAATCAGAGCGGCACTGGTGAATGTGATGCAAAAATAGATGGAGCTTCATACACACTGTTTCCCAATCCAGTTACAGGTGATATTTTGACTATTGAGCAAGATGAGGCTGAGGAAGTCACGGTTTATATCTTAGACATGTACGGAAGGATTTTATATACTGATGATCGTTTCGATGGAACCAAAGATTCGATAGTCATTGATATGTCTCAAGGAAATCTTAGTCCTAATGGAATGTATATTGTAAGAATTATAAGTCAAGATCAGGTGAAAACCTATAATATAATTAAAGAATAAAAGAATTTAAATCAACATGGTTAAAAATCATAAGGTATCATTTGTTTCGGTATGCGCATTTTTATTAATGTCATTGCCTGTTTTTTCGCAAACCCAGAAAATAGACAGCTTAAAGAGAATCGTTGAAACTGGAGCAAAAGATACTATAATGGTATCCACCTTAAATAACCTTGGCTTAGAATTATTGAATCAGGGTGATATTGATGAATCGCTAAAATATAGCGAAAAAGCACGGGATCTATCAACTGAACTAGGTTATATCAAAGGGAAAGCACTTTCTTTAAAACAGATTGGTAATGCCAATTATTATAAAGGAAATTTTTTAGAAGTTTTTGATTACTGGGGACAGTCTTTAGAGAATTTTGAAATACTCAAAGATTCAATAGGTATTTCTAATATATTGAGTAATCTGGGTATTATTTATTTCAGCCAAGGCAGTAATGCAAGGGCTATAGAATATCTTTTACGATCTTTGACAATTGCCGAAAAATTAAAGCACCCTTTACGCATATCCACGGCATTGTTAAATATAGCAATGGTTTATGGAGATAGCCCTCAGGACTGGGATAAAGCTATAAATTATTACGAACAAGCTTTACCCTATTTAAAGATTTTAAATGATCCAGCTAATTCAAAGGCCTACTATTTTGGAGTGGGTGAAATTGAATATTCTAAAGGTAATTATCAAAGGGCCCTGGAATATTTTGAAGAAGGACTCAAGATTACTAAAAACACGATATACTATTCACAGAACTTACTATTATTAGGCAAAACGAAGTTCAAATTGGGAGAGTTAGAAGAATCTCTTTCTCTTTTAAATGAGTGTTATTCAAATGCAGTCAAAGATGACAATTTATTGGTAAAAGTAAAATGCTTGATAGAATTGGGCATCGTTTATCAAAACAATGACTTTGAAAAGGCAATCAGTGTTTATAGGGAAGCTGAAAATTTAGCCATCAGTCAAGACTTAAGTTTTGAACTTGCACAAATCTATGACGGGATTTCTCAATCCTATGTAAATAACAGAGATTTTAAAAAGGGATACGAATATCAAGCAAAATACCTAGCACAAAAAGATTCCCTATTTAATATAGAGACCGATGATAAAATGCGAGGCCTTCAGTTTGATTTTGACCTTGAAAAGAAAGAAGATGAAATTGGGCTTTTAGAGAAAGAAGCTGAGATCCAGGAATTGACTGAAAAGCGTCAAAAAAATGTCATCTGGGTCACTGGGATATTTTTGTTTTTGCTGGTACTACTTGCGATAAGTTTATTCAGGCGATATAAATTTACCAAAGAAACCAATTTGATCATTGAAAAA
>CAJQNF010000008.1 GCA_905479625.1 uncultured Flavobacteriaceae bacterium
AAATTCAGATCTGGACTGATATAGATGGCATGCATAATAATGACCCCAGATATGTTGACCATACATTTTCAGTGAAAGAATTGTCTTTTGATGAGGCGGCAGAGCTGGCTTATTTTGGCGCTAAAATATTGCACCCTCAAAGTATTATACCGGCAAAGGAAAGAAATATTCCAGTTTTATTGAAGAATACGTTTAAGCCTGAATCAAAAGGTACATTGATCCATAATGGTGCAAAAGTTAAGAAAATCAGAGCGGTTGCTGCAAAGGATAATATTACTGCGATCAAGATCAAATCTTATCGTATGCTCATGGCTTATGGTTTTCTTAAAAAAGTGTTTGAAATATTTGAAGAGCACAAGACATCCATTGATATGATCACAACCTCTGAAGTAGCCGTGTCACTTACAATAGATAACACTTCAAAACTTGATGAGATCAAAAATGAATTACAGAGTTTTGGAAATATAGAGGTTGATTCAGACCTAAGCATTATTTGTATTGCAGGAGATTTGGCACAAAACAAGAAAGGTGTTACCTCTGCTATATTTGACGGCTTAAAAGATATTCCCATAAGAATGATTTCTTACGGTGGCAGTAATTATAATCTTTCCTTTTTGGTCAAGACAACAGATAAAATCGCGGTTCTGAACATTCTCAATGAAGGTTTGTTCTCTGAACTCACGTTAAAAACCGTCTAATGGTTGTAAAAAAAAGCCATCAGTTTTGGTCTGATGGCTTTTCTCTTTAAATATCTTCAAATTTAACGTCTGTGAAGCTATCCGTTGAGGAATCACTTACGTCACTTCCGTTGAGCTCTTCGTTGTTCACTCTCTGATAATCTTTTTGATGACGTTCACTAATCACTTCATTCCCTTTTTCATCAACTATAAATGAAGTCGATTTATTAAGCATTTCTGTAAATTCAGTGAAATCTTCTTTGTACAAATAAATTTTGTGTTTTTTATAATGGAATGATCCGTCGTCATGAGTAAATTTCTTGCTCTCAGTAATGGTCAAATAATAATCACCTGCCTTAGTTTCTCTTACATCAAAAAAATAGGTTCTTCTACCTGCTCTTAATACTTGAGAAAAGATTTCTTCCTGTTCAATAAACCCTTTTTCGTCCATATTAATTTTAAATTTAAATTATTTTTTCACAATCGTTGAGACAAATCTATAAAATTAAATAACGTATGCAACAATTATTTTAGTCCATTTATCAGCAGATAAATCAATGATTTGTTAACTTTTCTTCAAGTTGTTGATTATAAATATCTTGGTAATAGCCAGCCTTTTCAATCAGTTGATTATGCGTTCCCTCTTCAATGATTTTACCTTCTTCAAGTACGATGATCTGATCAGCATTTTTAACGGATGAGGCCCTGTGACTAATAATAATGGTAGTTTTCCCTTTTGTAGCTTCTTTTAAATTCTGAAGTATAACTTCTTCAGTTTCAGTATCAACTGCAGAAAGGCAATCATCGAAGATCAGTATTTCAGGATTAGAAATCAATGCTCTTGCGATAGAGATACGCTGTTTTTGACCACCGGACAGCGTTACACCCCTTTCCCCGACTAAAGTGTCAAACTGCTCACTGAAATCGACGATATTATGGTAGATGTATGCAGATTTCGCAGCTTGTTCTACCTGCAGATCTGTGGCTTCTTGATTACCGATCATAATGTTGTCTTTGATGGTGTCGGAAAATAAAAAGGCATCCTGCGGCACGAATCCAATACTTTCTCTTAGTGAATCAAGGTTGATGTCTTTTATGGGCCTATCATCGATAAGAATCTTACCCTCACTTGCATCATAAAGCCTTGCTACAAGAGCAGCTATAGTTGATTTTCCAGAGCCGGTTCGCCCAAGTATCGCAAGTGTTTGCCCTTGTTTTATTTTAAAACTGACGTTGTGCAGTGCTGTGATATCGGTATCTTCATAAGTGAAAGTAACATCTTTGAATTCGATCGCTCCTATGATGCTGCTTTTTGCAATTTCGTAGTTTGTGATATCAGGTTTTTCTTCTAAAAATTCGTTGATACGTCGTTGAGAAACTTCTGCTTGTTGTACGATCGAAGTAACCCAACCTACCACAGCCACTGGCCAGGTAAGCATATTTACATAAATGATGAATTCTGCAATAATTCCGATGTTTTCGATTTCGCCATTAATGTATTGCATCCCACCTATATAGATCACCAGAATGTTACTGATACCTATTAATAGTAGCATTAGAGGAAAAAACAAGGCCTGTGCTTTATACAGTGAAATATTTTTATCCCGGCTTGTGTCGGCCAGTTCCGCAAATGAAAGGGAGGTGAAGTTTTCAATAGTATAGGCCTTTACCACATTAATACCAGAAAAGGTCTCTTGAGCATAAGTAGTTAGTTTTGATAAATATTGCTGCACGATATTGCTCCTTTTATTAATGATCCGGCTAAGAAAATAAATAGATAAGGAGAGAACCGGTAAAGGCAATAGCGTGTATAATGTAAGTTTGGTATCAATATTCCACATCTTGGTAATCGCTATGATAAATAGTACCAACATATTCATGGTGTACATAATAGCTGGGCCAAAATACATCCTAACCTTGCCCACATCCTCGCTGATCCGGTTCATTAAGTCACCTGTTCTGTTCCTTTTGTAAAAATTAAGGGATAAGTGCTCATATTGCTGAAAAATCTCATTTTTCAAATCAAATTCTATAAGCCTGGACATAACAATAAGGGTTTGCCTCATCAAAAAGGTAAAAAACCCGGCGAGTAATGCGGCGCCAATTATATAGAAAATATTGATGATGAGTTGTGATTTAACAATTTCCAGATCTGTGACCCGATTATTGCTATAATCCTCCACTATATTCAGAGACTCTTTGATCAATTGCGGGATTTGAAGGGCGAAAACCTTGGAAACCACGGTGATTAAAATTCCCAGAATTAATCTAGATCGGTATTTGTAGAAAAATTTATTTAAATACTTTAATGCTTTCATATACAAACAACGCTATTCGTTGTGATGGCGAAGATACACAAATAATAGATGTTGACATTTCAAGGTGTCGTCTCAAATCAAATTTTAACCTTTTCTTTACAATTAGAAAATATCATTTCAAAAAAAAGTAGTAATTTCGCCAGCAATAAAAATATCAAATAATTATTTGAATTTACGATCTTTATAATCATGGTAAATAGAAGACATATTCGTATCAAAGTGATGCAATCCCTATATGCTGTGCTCCAGTCCAAGAGCGATAACTTACCTAAAGAAGAAAAATTCCTTTTATTCAATATAAAAAAAGCAACTGACCTCTACATTCTTCAGCTTTTGTTGCTGGTTGAGATCAGGAACCTGGCCTTACAGCATATTGAGATCAAAAAGAAAAATCATCTGGCAACTGATGAGGATAAGAATCCTAATCTAAAGTTTATCAATAATGAAATTATTCAGGCGATCTCAGATAGCCCTGAAATTAAAGAGTATGTGTCCAAATCAAAACTGATGCAATGGAAAGACAACAGGGAATATGTAAGAATCCTGTTGGATGAAATGATCAAAAGTGATATTTACGCTGACTATTTGAATTCCGAAAAAGAAGGTATTTATGAGGACAGAAGTTTTGTGCTGGAACTCTTCAAGCATATCATTGCGCCTAGTGAAAAACTATTTGATTATTACGAAAGCCTTAATTTAAGCTGGGTTGATGATTATCCTTTGGTAAACACTACGATACTCAAAGTGCTCAAACAAATGGAAAAGGGGCAATTGATTACCTTAAAACACTTAGAGGTAAAAGAGGATGATGAAGAGTTTTTAGTGGAGCTATTCAGAAAGACCATCCTTCATCAACAGGAATTTACGAGTGAAATTGATGACAAGACACCGAATTGGGATACAGAAAGAATCGCTGACATGGATATGATTCTTATTAAAATGGCCCTGACTGAATTTTTATATTTCCCTTCTATCCCTACCAAGGTCACGATCAATGAGTATATTGAGATTGCGAAAGACTATTCAACAAGAAAGAGTAGTTATTTTATCAATGGGGTTTTAGACAAGCTATTGAAAGATTATAACAAATCTGACAGATTAAATAAAATTGGAAGAGGATTGTTATAAAAAATTATATTTTTACACTAATAAAATTATACACAAATGAAAAAAGTAATTGCCTTATCAATTTTAAGTTTAAGCTTGATGACGATTTCCTGTAATGAAAATGCAGCAAAAAAGATCAAAGCTGAGAATTTGGAATTGGCGAAAGAACGAGATGAAGAGATTAAAATTGGAGGACCTAAGTTAAAGTTTGATAAAACCGAACATGATTTCGGGGTAATCAATGAAGGAGACGTTGTTGAAACAGTTTTTAGTTTTACCAATTCAGGGAAATCAGAATTGATCATTACTTCTGCCAAAGGGAGCTGTGGATGTACCGTTCCTGAGTGGCCAAAAGAACCAATTATGCCTGGTGAAGCGGGAGAGATCAAAGTAAAATTTAACTCTGACAGAAAGCCTAATTTACAGCAGAAGCAGATTACTTTGGTAACCAATACAGAACAAGGAAAAGAAATTTTAAAGATCAAGGCTCAGGTGACGCCAAAATCAAAAGTAGAACAGAATAGCTAAACAAAATTATGTATCAAACTATATTTTTACAAGCCGGAGGTGGCGGAATTGGGAATTATGTATTAATCCCATTAATGTTTTTAGTATTGTATCTGTTTATGATTCGTCCACAAATGAAGAAGCAGAAGAATGAGAAGAAATTTCAATCTTCTATCAAAAAGGGCGCTAAGGTTGTTACTACCAGTGGAATTCACGGTAAGATTGTCGATATGGTCGATGCAGATAACACATGTGTGATAGAAACCGGTGCTGGAAAGATTAAATTCGAAAGATCAGCGATTTCTATGGAAATGAGCAAGAAATATGCACCTAAGGAAGTGAAGAAAAAATAATTGTTCACATTTGAAATACTGGAGGCTATCTTGAACATATGTTTTTAAGATAGCCTCTTTTTTTATACATTTAGACCACCAAGAAAATTGAATATCAATGGCTGAAATAAATAGTTCAAATAACTCAGAAGTCCAGCAGAACCATAAAAAGTTAAGGATCTTTTTGCTGTTTTTGCTTTTGGCTACATTATTTTGGTCACTGATAAAACTATCCAAGGAATACATCGCCGAAGTTGAATTTGAACTCGCATATTCTGAGATTCCAACAAACAAGCTGATTCAAAACGAGCCTGATAAGAAAGTGAAACTAACACTAAAAACGGTAGGCTTTAAATTGTTAAATTATGAATTCAAGAAAAGGGTATTGGATTATAGCTTGACAGAGATTGAGAGAAAAGGCGGATCAATGTACTATAGCGAGACGCGATCGAATATGAATTATTTACAAGCCCAGCTTTCTGCGGAGACCATTGTATTGAATATTGAACCCGACACCTTGTTTTTTGATCTGGGGGTTAAACGATCAAAGAAAGTTCCTGTTATTTCTCAGATGGATTTTCAATTTAAAACAGGGTATAGTTTTGTCGGAGATTTCTCGCTCAGCCCATTAGAGGTAACTGTTTCAGGCCCTGAAAAGGTCATTGATACGATTAACGAAATATATACTGTCAAAGATGAATTAATTGAAATATCAGAATCTTTCGAATATACTGTTTCACTGGCTCATCCGAATGACATTATCGTATTGTCAGAAGAAACAGTAATAGTAAAAGGAGAGGTGGATAAAATTACAGATGGTTCCTATAATTTGCCTTTTAAGGTGACTAACTTGCCACGAAATGTAATTATTAGTACTTATCCTAAGGAAGTTAAGGTGGTCTATCAGGTCGCGCTTAAGGATTACAATAAGATTCCCGAGAATAGTTTTAGAATTCAATGTGACTATAAGCAAACAGAAGATAATAACCTCGATTATCTGATCCCAAAATTGGTGGATAAACCTGAAATGATTACCAATGTAAAGATCATACCCAATAAAATTGAATTCCTGATCAAGAAATAAATGCTTTTTTATCTTAAAAATTAATGTGTTGAAAGTTATCGGTTTAACTGGAGGAATTGGCAGCGGTAAAAGTACTGTAGCCCGAATGTTTGAGTTGTTGAACGTTCCGGTTTACTATGCAGATTCGGAGGCTAAAAAATTAATGAATGGTGCTGAAATTTTAAAAATAGGGATAACGCAGCTTTTTGGAGAAAAGGCCTATATCAATAATGAACTTAACAGAGGGTATATAGCTGATACTGTTTTTAAGGATAAGGAAAAACTGCAGGCTTTGAATGCTTTGGTGCATCCGGAGGTCAGGAAGCATTTTTTAGAATGGATTGATTCACAGAAAGCACCGTATGTGATTCAAGAGAATCCTTTGATCTTTGAAAAAAATGATCAGCACTTATTTGATAGGGTCATCACAGTAACTGCTGACAAAGAGGTCAGAATTCAACGAGTCATTGATCGGGATGGTCTGACTGCAGAGCAGGTTTATGACCGTATGGCAAACCAATTGGATGACACTTCAAAAACTGAGCTTGCCGACTTTGTGATTTATAATGAAAACCTTGAACACACAAAGACTCAGGTGGATGATATTCATCAACAACTACATAAGTTGATTTCTTAAAAAAATTTACAACTCCTTAAAATTTTGTTAAATTAATCGAAATAATTGTAAATATTTGTTAAAGGATTAATTATAACCTAAAGAAACTCTAAATTTGTTTCAATGAGTAAACGAATTTTTGTACTTTTAGTAGTGTTGATGGTGATTTCTTTATTGGGAATCATTACGGTTCAGATATTTTGGATCCGTTCTTCCATTGAAATGAGGGAACAGCAATTTTCAACAAGTGTGAAGTTCGCTTTAGCCAGAGTATCTGAAAATATACAAAAAAGAGAATTTAAAGAAAATATTTCCCGCTATGCGCCTTTGATTGACAGTATGCAAAAGTCAAAGGAAAGCAATGTCAGGGATTTTGTATTTCAGCAAATTGATACAAGCAGAAATGAGATCTTTACTTTTCGTCAGAGTATTTTAGAAAGTAATTATAAATCGCAAATTTCTCCCTTTGAAGCTGATACGGTAAATTTTAAAACCTTTTTAAGCAGAGAAGAGACACAGATTGAAAAGATAGAGTTTACTTCTAAGGACTTTACAGAATTATCCCCAAAGGACCGGATGGTTAAAGTCGAAAGGTTAGATAAATATGATAAGTTGGAGCTGGAAAGCATATTTAAAAATATTGTAGCCAGAACGCCTATTCATGATCGGGTGAGCAATAATGAGATAAGAATGAATCTCGATAATGAGCTTAGGGCGAGAAATATTGATACAAAGTTTGAATATGGTGTCTTTAACGAAGATTTAATCACCAAGGTGAAGTCGGACAGGTTTGTAGAAAAAAGGGGGTACACCTATAATGTGCCTTTGTTTATGACTGATGATAGTATTGATTATGAGCTTTATGTCAGTTTCCCTGAGAAAAAGGAATATATATTATCAACAATATCATGGATTTTAATTTTGTCCGCGGTATTTATTTTTATCATCATTGTGTCTTTTGCAAGTGCTTTATATCAGTTGATCAGACAAAAGCAGATTTCAGAGATCAAAACTGATTTTATCAATAACATGACGCATGAATTTAAAACACCTATCGCAACGATAAACTTGGCAATAGATTCCATAAGGAACCCTAAAATAATAGGAAATCAGGAAAAGGTGATCAGATATGCTGAAATGATCCGAGAAGAGAACAAGAGAATGCATGCTCAGGTAGAAAATGTGTTGAGAATCTCTAAGTTGGAAAAAAATCAACTTGATTTAAGTAAGGATGTAGTTGATTTTCACGACATAATTGAAGATGCGTTGACCCATGTGGATTTGATCATGCGTGATAGGGAAGGGAAAATTGAAAGAAATCTTGAGGCGAAGCAGAGTGAGATTTTAGCGAGTAAGTTTCACATGACCAATGTGATTACAAATATGTTAGATAATGCAATCAAATATACAGAAGGCCCTCCTCATATTAGCATTGAAACAGTTAATGCCGGAAATACCATTATATTGAAAATCTCAGATAATGGAATTGGCATGTCAAAAAATGTTCAAAGAAAAGTTTTTAATAAATTTTACAGAGAACAAACCGGAAATATACACAACGTAAAAGGTCATGGCTTAGGTCTTTCTTACGTGAAAAGTATTGTGGAGAGACATCAGGGCAGTGTGTATGTGGAAAGTGAAAAAGGAAAAGGCAGTACTTTTACAGTTAAATTACCAATAATTTGAAAATATATTAACCATGGCAAATAAAAAAATACTACTTGCGGAGGACGACCCCAATTTTGGGACAGTCTTAAAAGATTATTTAGCATTAAATGATTATGACGTTCACCATGCCAAGGATGGGCTTGATGGTTTGATCGCGTTTAAAAATGATGATTTTGACATTTGTATATTGGATGTGATGATGCCTAAAAAGGACGGATTTTCACTTGCCAAAGATATCAGGGCTGTCAATCTCGACATACCTATCATCTTTTTGACGGCAAAATCAATGAAAGAGGATGTACTTAAGGGGTATCAGGTTGGGGCCGATGATTATTTGAACAAGCCGTTTGATTCTGAAATCTTACTCCATAAGATTAAAGCGATATTGCAAAGAAAGGAGTCTGGTGCGACTAATGATGATCTCCAGTTTGAATTTGAGATAGGTAAATTTCATCTGAATTCGAAGTTGCGTCAATTGATATTTGATGGTGGAGAGCCAAAAAAATTATCTCCTAAGGAAAATAAACTTTTAAAGTTATTGGCCATGTATAAGAATGACCTGCTTCCAAGGGACCTCGCTCTCACAAAAATCTGGAGAGATGATAATTATTTCACTTCCAGGAGTATGGATGTATACATCGCAAAGTTAAGGAAGTACTTAAAACCTGATGAAAATGTTGAAATTATAAACATTCATGGTGAAGGATTTAGGCTCGTTGTAAATTAAGGGATATAAAATATTTTAAAAAGGGCTGTATCATTATGATACAGCCTTTTTATTTGTAATTTTATGGCGATGCAAAGCTTTACTGAAGAATAGGTATGTCAAAATTTTTAAAAATATATGAAAATAATCCTGATCCCAAAGTGGTGGATCAGGCCGTTGAGATCCTTCGAAAAGGAGGACTTATCATTTACCCAACTGATACTGTTTATGGGTTGGGTTGTGATATAACTAAACTTAGGGCGTTGGAAAAAGTGGCTAGAATCAAACAGGTAAAACTAGAAAAGGCAAATTTTTCCTTTATCTGCTACGATCTTAGCAATTTGTCAGCATATGTTCGTCAAATTGAAACACCTGTTTATAAGATACTGAAAAGAGCCCTGCCCGGGCCCTATACTTTTATTTTAAAAGGGAATAATAACTTACCAAAAGCATTTAAGAAAAAAACAACAGTGGGCATAAGGATTCCTGACAACAACATCATCAGAACCATTGTGAAGGAGCTTGGGAACCCTATTGTATCTACCTCAATTTATGATGAGGATGACGTGATAGAATATACCACTGACCCCGAATTGATTTTTGAAAAGTGGCGCGATAAGGTAGATTTAGTGCTGGATGGTGGATATGGAGGTAATATTGCATCCACCATTATTGATCTTTCTGATGATGACATAGTTGTCGTAAGAGAAGGGAAGGGTCCCCTTGATATTTTATAGTCCGTTCTTATGAGATAATGCAGCGTAATTACGCTTTAATTTTTTCAGGAAGAATCCATAAAGAATCCTATAAAATAGCCAGAAAATCAATAAAGCCAAACACAGGAATATAATGGAAAAGATCCAAATTTTGACCATACTGGTGCCTGAGGCTAAACTGGCTTGGAATTCATCGGAATTAAAAACCGCATAAAAAATATGAAGACCTATGATACCCATAATCGTAAGGTTGTAATAAATGTAGTATTTAACTGTCCTACGGGTCTTTAGAATATCACTAAGCAGTATTCTTACCGTACTTCCGGCAGATATGTTTTGATAATTCTTATAGAATACATAAATAAATACTAAAATGACAGCAACATGAAGTACTGAGTAAAACATCATGGTTGTGGTCAATTCATATTGTTCATAGAATTGTTTGGTGGCGTCAAAATCGGTAAATAGGAATATCAGATTGGGTAAAAGGAATTCCAGTAAACTGATGATCAGGATCCATTTTACGATCGAAGAAGATTTCTTCTTCACCATTTTATGGATGTCTTTCTCGGTAAATCTTATGCTGGATTCCTCCTGATTTTTCCAAAGATCCTTTAAGTTGTCTAAATTTTCCATTTTTATGGATTTAATATGTTTTTTAATTTCGTTTTTGTCCTGTTCATTTTAACTCTGGCATTCACTTCGCTGATTCCAAGTGTTTTAGAGATTTCTCTATAACTTTTGTCTTCGAGATACATGAGCGCCAGTGCCTTTTCAATATCATTCAAACTGTATATAGCCTGGTATAAAAGTTTTAATTGTTTGTCTGTAGAGTCATCGTAACCTTGATACTCAAGTTCTTTAAGATTATCGTAAATCTGAGTAGTTTCGACACTTCTTTGGCTCTTTCGATACAAGGAAATGGCCGTGTTAAAAGCTACTCTATACATCCAGGTACTGAATTTGGATTCGCCTCTGAATTTAGGGTAAGCTTTCCATAGCTGAATAATGATCTCCTGAAAGAGATCCTTATGATCCGCGTCATTATTCGTATATGACCTGCATACTTTGTGAATAATGCCTTGATGTTGCTCTAATTCTTTAGCAAATTTTTGTTCCAGCGTTTTGGTCACCAATAGTTGATTTACTTATTAGTAGTATTTTCTTCTAAATTGTTACTGATTTTTCCATTTAAGGCTAAAAAATAAGGGATAAGCCTTCAGAATTACAATTCATCCTCAATATATGACAATTCGGTAAATGTAAATTTTAAAATGAGTGTTCTCGTTGGATATTTGCTTCATCAATAAATTATAATATAAAAACTTCAAAAGATGATACGCATTTTTATTACAGCAATTCTTTACCTGATTAGTTTGATTACTCAAGCTCAAGGAAATTCAAATCAAGAGCTAGCTTTCACCTTTGAACATGTCACTAAAGGTGCATATGTGATTACTTGTTTTTACGATGAGAATGACAATGGAAAAATGAATTTTAATGGCAATGGCATGCCTCTTGAAGATTATGGGGCAAGCAATAATGTTATGAATCTTGGACCTCCAAGGTTTAGTGATGCAAAATTTGAAGTAAGCGATAAAGACCTTACATTTGAGATAAGATTTTAATATAAAGAAATAAGAGCATGAACAGGAATCTAAAAAATATCATCATCGTATTTGTAATAGGGACTTTGATTTTTATTGCAGGAAGTGGCTTTTTTGACAAGTTTCAATACAATAGTTTTAATGATTTCTTTATAGATTTCGCTTTTTATCAACTCTATGCCTTCGTTTTAGGATATTCAAATATTACTTTTTTTAATTACTTACAGAGAAGGAAATGGGAGCAGGGGTCTGGAAATAGAAGATTGCTTATCGGAATTATAGGCTCATTCTTTATTTCAATGGTTGGACTTTTCTTATTGAGAATGGGAACAGCAGTATTCTATCAGGGTATTTCCTTTGCAGATTATTTAAATAATGAACGTATTGAAAATTTCTATTTTGGTATATGGGCAACGAGCACAGTCATCATTATTTTTCATATTATTTATTATTACAATAAATACCAAAAAAATAAGGTTCAGGAATCTCAAATTGTGGCAAAGAATCAGACAGCCAAGTTCGAATCTTTAAAAAATCAGTTAGATCCTCACTTTTTGTTCAATAGCCTGAATGTACTGACTTCTTTGATTGGTGAAAATCCCTATCAGGCGGAAAAATTTACAACCAAACTTTCTAAAGTTTACCGCTATGTATTGGAGCAGAAGGACAAAGACCTGATTTCTTTAGAAGAGGAACTGAAATTTGCCAAATCCTATATGGAGTTGCTTCAGATGCGATTCGAAGATGCTATTGAGTTTGTCATTCCTGAATCAGTAAGCGATGAAGAATTAAAAATAGTTCCTTTATCACTGCAGTTACTTCTTGAAAATGCCGTAAAGCATAATGTAATTAAGTCTAGTCAGCCCTTAAAAATAAGTATATATGAAGACAAGGGATATTTGGTCATAGAAAATAACATAAGCCCAAAAGAATCTTTGGGTAAAAGTACAAAAGTTGGTTTAAAAAATATTCAGCAGCGGTATGAGTTGATTTCATCTAACAAAATGAGTATCGAGGATGATGGCAAACTTTTTAAGGTAAGATTACCCCTGCTGACCCAAAAAATTAAAATTATGAGAACTGATTATATGAACGAAAGCGCTAAGTATTTAAGAGCTAAAAAGAGAGTGGAAGATTTAAAAGGTTTTTATGGAAGTGTGATGGCCTATTGCGTCGTTATTCCCTTTTTAATTTTTATAAATTATAGGACGGGGTGGGGCTTTCAATGGTTTTGGTTTCCGCTATTCGGATGGGGTCTGGGATTGATAATTGGGGCATTCAGTATTTTTGGAATTGGAGGAACCTGGGAGGAGAGAAAAATTCAAGAGATCATGGAAAAAAACAATCAAAAAAACTATTAATATTATGGAAAGAGAATCAAATAACCTGAACGAAGAGTATTTAAGGGCAAGTTCAAGAATGCAAGAGTTAAAAGCATTTTATTCAAATATTGTAGCATATGTATTGGTCATTCCTTTTTTAATTTTTATCAATTACATGACCTTTTGGGACTACCAATGGTTTTGGTTTCCTATGTTTGGTTGGGGACTTGGTGTGGCCATACACGCTGTTGTAACCTTTGGAATGGGCGCTGACTGGGAGAAAAGAAAAATAAAGGAAATTATGGACAAAGAAAAAAATAGTTAATCATGGAAAATAATTATACGAATGAAGAGCTGTACAGAAGAGCAGAGAAAAGAGTAAAGGATATTAAAGGGTTTTACTGGCATCTATTTTGGTACCTGGCAGTTAATATTTTCTTGACTTTTGGAGGTCCCATATGGACATTTGTATCAGACGGATCTTTTGATCTAAGTAATATACATTTTGGAAACTTTTCAGTTTGGTTCTTCTGGGGGATAGGATTGGTATCTCACTGGTTACATGTTTTTGGTAAAAACATCTTTTTCTCGAAAAGTTGGGAGGAACGAAAAATAAAAGAATATATGGATCAAGATAAATTCGAAAATTAAAAAATCATTGCGCATGATCAAAGTAATTATCATTGAAGACGAGAAACCTTCTGCAAGAAGATTGAAAAGAATGCTTTCATCTATAGGAATTGAGGCCCAGGCTATGCTGCATTCAGTAAGTGAAGCTGTGGCTTGGTTTGAAGCTAATGAGCATCCGGACCTCATATTACTGGATATTCAACTATCGGACGGATTGTCATTTGAGATATTTGAAAGAGTGGAAGTGAAAAGTGCTATCATTTTTACGACCGCCTATGATGAGTATGCTTTAAAGGCTTTTAAATTGAATAGTATTGATTATTTATTGAAACCAATAGATGATGAAGAGTTGGAAACAGCTATTGAGAAATTTAAGACTAACCATTCCGAGCCACATGACCTAATGGTTGATATAAATCAAATTAAGAAACTTCTAATCAATCCATTAGATAGAGATTATAAAAAAAGATTTACGATTAGGGTTGGACAACATTTAAGGGTTGTTGATACTGAAGATATTGAGTGTTTTTATAGTGAGCAAAAAGCCACTTATTGCCATACGATCGATAGAAAAAATTATCTTTTGGACTTTAGCCTAGAGCAATTGGAGGATAAACTGGATCCTTTAAAATTTTGCAGAGTCAATCGAAAATTCATTATTCACATAGATGGGATCTCCGATATTATTTCCTACACCAATAGTAGGTTGCAGGTTAAATTAAAACACTTTACAGAGCAGGAAATCATAGTGAGTAGAGAAAGAGTCAAGGATTTTAGGAAATGGCTGGAATAGGCGCTTAAATGCCAGAATAAAACAGAGCAAAGGTTGTTTTCGTCAGACTTTAAAGAAGCTAAACACATTACTGCCATATTTTCTCGCTCTTTCAAATTTAGGATGCTCAGAAAGTTCGGTTTGTTTTCCGTGTTCAACGATTAAGGTTCCGTCCGTCTTTAACAGATTTTGATCGAAAACAAGATCCAATAGTTGTGCGAACCTCTCTGATTCCATATCATATGGTGGGTCGGCAAAAATAATGTCATAGGATTGAGAATTCCGTTCGAGAAATGAAAACACATCGCTTTTGACAGTCTGGAGATCAATTTCAAGTGAGGTGCTTGTTTTCTCCAGGAAATTGATGCATCCAGCATGTGCATCTACTGCTGTAATATCAGTGCAGCCTCTCGAAGCAAATTCAAAACTAATACTACCGATTCCGGCAAACAAATCAAGAACTTTTAAATCATCAAAGTAATAAGAATTGTTCAAAATATTGAACAAGGCCTCTTTGGCCATGTCAGTAGTTGGTCTTACAGGTAAACTATTTGGGGCTGTAATCCTCCTGCTTCGGAATTTTCCCGCAACAATTCTCATGTGTATTGATTTAAGAGTGTGAAGTATCTTCTCCTGGTCTCTTCTTTGATATTTGAAGAAAATTTCAACTGGGATCTGTTTTCCAGCAGACTTACTTTTCGCACATAGGCATAGGCTATTTTGTAAAAATCACTATCTATGTCAATATTTCCAGCCAGAACCAATTCAAAATTTTCAGGATTCAGTTCTAATTGCTCTGCTGTAAAAAGGATATAATAAATAAAGTCTTCTTTGGTTTGGAAAGTAAAACTATTGTAAAACATAAGTTTGTCATGAGCAATGACCATGATCTCGAACTGATGTTCACCAATATGAGCGAACATATGAGGATGTTCACTGAACTTGAACGTATTTAAAAGAGTGTTTACAAAAATCGTTGAGGAATGTTTGTATTCAAAACTCCCAAAACGTTGCAGGAAGAAATTATTGACATTTACAAAAGGGATATACACATTGACCATATCATGATTTTCCAATTCATCATAAACCAAATAGTCATTGGTATAAGTTTTGGAAGAAAATTTTATATAATCTCTGATGTGCTCCTCATCAAACAGTGATTTTGGCACCAGTGTTGACAACTGATTCACATGGCTGATATTGACCGAACCATACCTTTTTTGAAGGGCTTTCTCCTCTGAGAAGAGTTTTTCTACGTTTTTGAGTAATTTTTCTGGACTAGGTGAGTTGTCTTGAAAAGAAAAATGTTCAAGTTTTTCTACCTGCTTTTCAGTTTTGTTGATTATACAAAATGAAAATCCATCCAAGCTGAGTTGGATGGATAAATGTTTTTCATTAAGATTATTAAAATCTACAGTATTAGTTTTCTGTTTCTTCTTTAGATCCATCATAGAAAGGAGGCCAGTTACCATTTGAGTTAACATCTTCCAAAGAACCTACAGCGATATATTCACCAGGAACATTAACACCACCTAAAGCTTCTTTTTCCTGACGGATAAGATCTTTGTTCATACCATCCAGAACTATTGCCTTATCAACCTTAGCTTCGAAGACGGACGCCATCACTCCCTGTACTTTTTCCACAGAACCTGTTTTTAAATCAAACTTAGCTTCTGTACCGGGAACATTCATCATACCTTTATAATCTCTACCCTCGAAAGAGTTCTTAACCATTTCAAAACCTACTGTATCGACGACCCTCTTTTCAACATCAATGGTAATTCTACCTCTTTGCTCGGTAACTACAATATTTTTTACTTCTGTAATAGCAAATGAATCTGTTTCAATAAAATTAACCAAGTCACTGAAATTACTTGTAAACTTCCTGTTTACAGAAGCATAGGCCAATTCGGCATCACGAATGGTCTTTAGGTTTTCAATAACCAAGGCATATCGTTGCTTTTTCATCTTATTGAAATTGATCGGTGTCATGATACTGCTGTATATTTGATAGCCAAAATATATGATAACAGCCCATAAAACAATCGATAAGACAGGCTTCATCTTGGCCGGCAACTTATTGACAATTAAAAATGCTAATCCTGCTACAGCAACAATAGACACTATAATTATTAAAATCGAAATCATTTTTTAATTTATTTTAAATTACGTTACTGGCAAATCTACAAAAATTTTTCAATCAGTAAAGTAATATTTTGAGATTATCTACTTATTTTTTGAAGCGATTCCACGGTATAATAGCCAACATTCAATAATTGTGTTAAAACGGGTGTAGACATGGTGTATATCGTTTAAAAATACAGTAAAACATGGGGAGAACTGTGGTAATTTCTGGTTAAGTTTGTGCAAGGATAACATTTAATAGGAAGAAATTATAATGGAAGAGCATATAAGTCTTTATCGTGAATTTCTGAAAGGTTTCCGTTTTCAGCCCACACAAAGGCAAGATGAACTTTTAAGGAAATTAGCTGATTTTGCGATTGACAGATCTGCGAATCGCCTTTTTTTGATCAAAGGATATGCGGGTACCGGAAAAACGACTATTATCAGTACGGTAGTCAATCATTTGGCCCCATTAGGAATCAAGTCTGTATTGTTGGCTCCTACCGGAAGAGCAGCCAAAGTAATGGGAGGGTATGCTATGAAGCCGTCTTTAACCATTCATAAAAAAATATATTATCCTAAAAATGATCCAAATACAGGTATGAGTTTTGTTTTACAGCAAAACAAGCATCATAATACCATATTTATAGTGGATGAAGCCTCGATGATCCCTGATGGATCTCAGGATGCCAGAATCTTTAACAACCGATCTTTATTGCTCGATTTAATGAGCTATGTATATTCAGGAAAGAATTGTAAACTGATTCTGGTGGGTGACACAGCGCAGCTGCCGCCGGTAAAACTTACGATAAGCCCGGCCCTTGATCAGCATTATCTGGAGATGGAATTCAATATGGAGGTGATCAGCCTTGAATTGAATGAGGTAATGAGGCAGCATGAATCTTCGGGAATTCTATATAATGCAACTCAGATCAGAAGTTTATCATCAAGAAATATATTAAATCAATTTAAATTTGATCTCAACTTTAAGGACGTACAGCGCTTGACTGATGGTTATGATATTCAGGATGCCATCTTTAACGCTTATAACGAGGGGATGGAAAATACGGTTTTTATTGTAAGGTCCAATAAGAGGGCCAACCTCTACAATCAACAGATCAGGAATGGTATTTTGGGCTATGAAAATGAGATGACATCGGGAGATTTTATCATGGTTGTAAAGAATAATTATTTCTGGCTTAAGGACGCTCCTAAGGTTGGATTTATTGCCAATGGAGATATTTGTGAAGTGTTGGAAATCTTTAGTTTTAAAGAATTGTATGGATTTAAATTTGCTGAAGTAAAACTTCGCTTGGTCGATTATGAGGAGCAAGCACCTTTTGAAACGGTACTTTTGCTTGATACCTTGCACAGCGAAGCTCCTTCTCTAACTTACGAAGAAAGCAACAGGTTGTATCATGCTGTTTCTGAGGATTATGCAGAGGAAAGATCAAAGTATAAACGACTATTAGCTGTAAAAAGCAATAAATATTTTAATGCACTTCAAGTCAAATTCTCCTATGCCTTGACCTGCCATAAAACACAAGGAGGGCAATGGGACAATGTGTTTGTGGAGCAACCTTATTTGCCTGAAGGAGAAGATATTTCGTATCTTCGATGGCTATATACAGCCGTAACACGTGCACAGAAAAACTTATTTTTAATTGGATTTAAGGATGATTATTTTGAGGAATAACCGGGTTTTAGCCCTGCTTTTGTCTTTACTTTTAGCGGGATGTTCTGTTTCTAAAGGAATAAAGAAGGATCTGCAGGAAGCTTCAGGTAGCGAGCTCTATTTTAAAGGGATTTCGGTGTTGAATGCTAAGACAGGAGAAACACTCATAGACTTTAATGGAGGTAAGTTTTTTACGCCTGCTTCAAATGTCAAAATTTTTACATTATATACGGCCTGGAAGACGCTGCAGGATTCAATCACCTCTTTTGATTATGTGAAAATAGGAGATTCCTTAATCCTAAGGGGAACTGCGAATCCCTTGTTCTTAAACGATTCTCTTAATGAAAGGGCTGTGAAGTTCCTAAGGAACAGCAATGAGAATATATACCTGAAAGATGAAGAAATTGAAGAATCAGTATATGGAGCAGGATGGTCCTGGGATGATTATTCTTATGCTTACATGCCTGAAAAGCACCTGTTTCCAATATATGGCAATGTGATCTCAGTAAGTAAAACAGGAGATAGTGTTAAGGTGGTCCCCGATTTTTTTCAAGACAGAATACATCTGTCAGAGAATTTGAAATCTCTAAGAGACAAGGATGCGAACGAATTCTACCTTGACAAGTCTACTAACTTTTCCAACAAAAAGATTCCCTTTATAACATCCAATCAATTAGTCGCTGATCTATTAAGTCATGAATTAAATCGAAAGGTTATTTTATTAAAAAATGACAAAACATATGATTTTAAGGTATTTAAGGAGGTTCCTTACGATACGCTTTATAGGCAAATGATGGTAAATTCTGATAATTTTATAGCAGAACAGTTGATGTTAAGAGTTGGAAGCGTGACCAATGGCGTTTATAGTGTAAAAGAAGCCATTAGATACTCGCTTGAAAATTATATCGCTGATGTGACCCAAAAGCCAAGATGGGTTGATGGTTCAGGTTTGTCAAGATATAATATGTTTAGTCCTGAAAGTATGACCTATGTATTGAAAAAAATGTATGATGAGATCCAGCAGGATCAATTGTTTTCTTATTTACCTCAAGGGGGCGTGAACGGAACGCTTAGATATAATTATACCGACCAGCCTTATGTTCATGCCAAATCTGGGAGCCTTTCAAATAATTATTCTCTTTCCGGATATGTAACCACCAAAAAAGGGCAGGTGCTTATTTTCAGTTATATGAATAATCACTTTCCCGGCAGTAACGTGCAAATAAAAAAAGAAATATCAGCTTTTTTAAAAAAACTATATGAGTCTTATTGAAGAACTATTCATAAAGAACGCGCTCTTCTGCATCAAACCATGATCTATACATGGGCATATGAATTTTTTCTACCTGACTTCTTTTTATCTTGAGGGTAGGTGTCATTAAACCATTTTCAATAGACCAATCTTCCTTCATGATCACCGCTTTTTCAATTTTTTCATGTTTTTCAAGAGTTGGGTTGATATCAAGAAGAGACTGTAGCAAACTTTCCGAGAGTTCAGTTTGGGTTTTTGCCTTACCCTGAGCTGATGGAATTACAAGCACAATTGGTTGCGGAATTCCCATACCAACGATACACACCTGTTCTATATCAGAATTTTTGCTCAATTTTAGTTCCATTGGGGCAGGGGAAATATATTTTCCTTTGTCAGTTTTAAACTGATCCTTTGCTCGCCCGGTAATGGTGAGGTATCCATCGTGGTCATATTCACCGATGTCTCCTGTTTTTAAATAGCCATCCGCATCAAAAACAGCTGCCGTCTCTTCTGGATCTTTATAATAGCCAACCAGTAAACAATTATTTTTTACGCAAATTTCGCCTGTATCAGAAAGTTTTGCATGTGCACCATGAGTAAATTTACCAACCGTTCCTAATTTGTTTCTTTCCGGTAAATTACCATGTGAAACAGCGCAATCTTCAGTCATTCCGTAAAGTTGTAATATTTCAATATCAAGTCTTTTGTACCATTTCATAATTCCCACAGATAGAGGAGCGGCTCCGGAAACGATATATTTTGCATTGGAAAGTCCTAATTTAGTTTTGAGTTTCTTTTTAAAGAGTGAATTTAAAAAGGGAATATTTAAAATTATATTTAATTTTTTTTGTGGTAATCCTTCTAGTATTTTTTCTTGAAATTTTGCCCAAATTCTTGGGACAGCAAAAAATAATTCAGGTTGAGTTTCTTCTAGATTAGCGGCAAATGTATCAAGTGACTCCGGAAAGGTAATTGATCCGCCTTTCAGGATGGCCCCATTCTCCAGACCAATTCTTTCTGCTATGTGTGCTAAAGGAAGGTAAGAGAAAAAACGAGGGTGGTCAGATAATTTAAGATCATGAAATAAATTACGAACTCCATTTGAAAAATTAGCAACACTATGCATAACGCCTTTAGGATTTCCTGTGGTACCCGAGGTATAGATGATCGTGATCAGATCATCAGGCGCTTTAAATTTTATATTCTCCAAACGTTCATTTTGATCCACAAGGGACTCCCAAGTTTCGGAGCTAGAAATTCCATACTTTTCAATTCCAATTATAGGAACATTATGAAAACCACTTTTTTTATCTTCATAATTTTCTAATTTACCGACAAACAATAATTTAGACTCACTATGATCAAGTATTAATTTAATAGAACCCGCATTAAGTGAAGGGTAAATTGGTACAGAAATATGACCAGACATTATGATAGCCAAATCACACATAATCCAGTGAGCGCAATTGTTTGACATCAGCGCGATTTTACTTTTTCCAGGAAGCTTTTTATCCACAATAGCCTTGGCTACACGTCTTATTTGATCTCCGGCTTCTCCGTAAGATAAAACCTCCAGTTTGCCATTAAAATGTTGTCTTAGAAAATCTTTTTCAGGGCAGGCTTTTTCCCAATGGAGAAAATCCTGTAGTAGAGAATTGGTCTTTGTCATGTCTTGTTTCTATCTAATAGCCTACAATTTAGATAAAATTTTTAATATATACGATCCCAAAAAAATAGGAGATAATCATAAGGTTGAACCTCTTTTTGTGATTCGTCAGTTGTTCTGCCTTGAAGTGTCTTCAATAAATGCAATGATTTCATTTATATCTGTTTTATAATCAAACCATTGTATTGTTGTATCTTTTCTAAACCAGGTGCCTTGTCTTTTGGCAAAGCGCCTGGTATTCTTTTTTATTTCTGAGACGGCCTGATCAAGTGATAATTCACCATCAAAATGGGCAAACAGTTCTCGGTAACCAACAGTCTGGAGCGCATTCAGGTCTTTATGTGGATACAAGTCACGGGCCTCTTCAAGTAGTCCTTGTTCCATCATACGGTCTACCCTTTGGTTTATTCTTTGATAGATCACATCCCGGTCGGCACTAAGACCAATTTTTATCGTGTTGAAACTGCGCTTTTTTGTTTGCAAACCCAAATAGTGAGCATATGGTTTTCCGCTGCCAATAGATATTTCCAATGCCCTAATGACCCTTTGCTTGTTTTCAATGTCTATTTTTTCATAAGAAAGTGGGTCCAATTCTTTCAATTGTTCCTGAAGCACTTCTATCCCTTCATTGTTTAATTTGATTTTTAAACCTTCCCTTATTTGAGGGTCTACTTTTGGGAAATCATCCAGGCCTTTTATAACAGCATCAGCATAAAGGCCGCTTCCCCCAACCATGATCACAACAGGTTGTTTTTTAAATAAACCAACCAAAAGGTTTAGGGCATCATTTTCAAATGCCCCAACATTATAATCCTCAAAAATGGATCGATTTTGGATAAAATGATGTTTTGCAGCTAGTAATTCTTCTTTTGAAGGAACGGCTGTCCCTATAGTCATTTCCTTATAAAATTGACGTGAATCGCAAGAGATGATCTCGGTTTTAAAATGTTTTGCAAGTTCAATGCTCAAAGAGGTTTTTCCAATGGCTGTTGCTCCTAAAACTGATATGAGGTAGTTTTTATTCATTCAAGATCAAAAATAGACAAAATAATATCATTTTACTCAAGTTTTATAAGGTTCAAAACTGACTAAAAGAAACAATTTTTAAGCTAATTTAACGTTTCACATGTGCGATGAATAGAATAAAATTATTTTAAGCCATGGTTAGAAATCACATTATATTTCTTTTTTTGATTTGTGCTACATCTTTTGTGTGCGCCCAAAATAATGATACTGGGTATACTACAGACCTCATGATTACTCAGTATTATGAAAACGGAAGTGACAATGATTTCATCGAAATAAAAAATTTAACAGATAAAGAAATTAAAGGCGGCAAAATTAAATATTATTTGGTTTACTATAAAAGTGATGAGGACATCACCAAGAAACCTAAAAAGGATAATCATATTGAGATCAAGTTAAAGCCATATGAAGTAAAGGTTTACGGGAAAAATGATTTTAAGGATTTTGATTTGAAAGGAAATGAAATTGTGTTAATTTCAACACAAAAGAATGACGAATGTTTCAATAATAGAATAGATATTATTGGTGAACAAGAAAGTTTTTGGGGAGAGGGTGTGTCATACAGTAGAGGAGCTTGTGCAAGTGAAAAAGCTAACGAAGACTTTGTTCTTACTGATTGGATATCACTTTCAACAATAGAGGTTGATAATGCCTCGGGTTTACAGAATATTGATCTGGGGACCTATCAACTGGGAAGTATCAATTGGGATGGTACTTCATGGACTGATGGACGACTTCCTGATAGAACCAGAACTGTGATTATTGACGGGAAATATACAAATGACTATGGTGAAATTCGAGCATGTGATTTAATCGTTAATGACGAATTAAATTTT
>CAJQNF010000009.1 GCA_905479625.1 uncultured Flavobacteriaceae bacterium
ATCTATTATAATACAACTAGCAAATCCGATAACATTCACTCATGGGCTTAAGTAAATCCGAAAAGTCGAGAGAAGACCAACTTTCATCTATTTCAAATTTAATCACCAAACTCTACAAATCTATTCCTGTATCAGTTTTTAATGAACGTTCCAAAGATAAAAATATTGTGAACCGAATTTATGATTTTAATTTTAACAATATTATGAAATAAAGGAAGCAGATGCATTTTAAAGGTTGTTTTTTAAATATAAAACAAATTCAGACAAGTTATTAACATGAATTAATTTCTATATTTGCAAAGGTCAAAATATGAGGTATTGCACCACAAATTGACTTTAATTTAGTCATATATTTTATAACTTATTTATTATGTTATACTACCTATATTTATTGAATAAAAAGAAAAGCGCATGAGTTCTCAGGATAACAGATATAGTCGAAGAGGGGTTTCCGCTCAAAAAGAAGATGTACACAAAGCCATCAAAAATGTAAATAAGGGGCTTTTTCCAAAGGCTTTTTGTAAAATCGTGCCAGATTATCTTACCAATGATGAGGATTATTGCCTGGTGATGCATGCAGACGGTGCCGGAACCAAGTCTTCTCTTGCCTATATGTATTGGAAAGAGACTGGTGATATTTCGGTATGGAAGGGAATTGCTCAAGATGCGCTTATCATGAATATTGATGATCTTTTATGTGTTGGAGCAACTGACAATATAGTTCTGTCGTCTACCATTGGCAGAAATAAAAATCTAATCACCGGAGAAGTGATCTCTGCCATCATTAACGGTACGGAGGAATTACTAAAAGAACTTGAAGGATTTGGTGTAAAAATTCATTCGACAGGAGGAGAAACTGCAGATGTTGGAGATCTGGTAAGAACGATCATTGTTGATTCTACGGTTACCGCAAGACTTAAAAGAGACGAGGTTATTGACAACGCAAATATTGCTGATGGTGATGTTATCGTTGGATTGTCTTCTTTTGGACAAGCAACATATGAAAAAGAATACAATGGCGGCATGGGTAGTAATGGACTAACCAGCGCACGACACGATGTATTCTCTAACTATCTTGCTGAAAAATACCCTGAAAGTTTTGACCATGCGGTACCTGCAGATTTGGTTTATTCTGGAAATGTCAAATTAACGGATGAGATTAAAGACGTATCCATTGATGCCGGAAAACTGGTTCTCTCTCCTACCAGAACCTATGCTCCAATTATAATGAAAATGCTGGAGAAACACAGAAAAAACATCCATGGCATGGTGCATTGCAGTGGTGGTGCACAGACCAAGATCCTTCACTTTGTTGAAAACCTGCATATCATAAAAGATAATTTATTCGAAGTCCCTCCATTGTTCAAACTTATTCAGGAACAATCAAAAACCAATTGGAGAGAAATGTATCAGGTATTTAACTGTGGCCATCGTATGGAATTATATGTACCCGGAGAAATTGCTGAAGACCTGATCAATATTTCTAAATCTTTTGGAGTTGATGCTCAAATTGTTGGCAGGGTTGAAAAATCAGATGCTAAAAAGCTTAGCATAAACAGTACTTACGGAAAATTCGAATATTCTTAAGGTTTTATTTGTAACATATTTTATTTTAGCAGCACCAATAGCTAAAACCAAACTGAATGGTATCAGATTTTATAAGATTAGAATGGAAACAATTCATTCGGTCGTCTTATTGGCAAAAAAGTGTTGCCTTAAATATTTTTCTTGTTTTTATAGCCCTCTATTTTATCCTTGTCTTTTTGGGATTGGGAATAGGCCTTTACCCAATATTAAAAGAGAAATTTCCTGACCAGGATCCTTTTAATATGGTAAATCAATTTCTTTTTTATTGGTTCCTGGCCGATCTGCTGATGCGCTTTTTTTTTCAAAAACTACCGGTGATGAATGTAAAACCTTTGTTGGCTTTACCGGTCAAAAAGAGAAAGATCGTACATTATGTTTTGAGCAAGTCCGTTATTTCATTTTTTAATTTCCTTCCATTATTTACCGTTATTCCCTTTGGAATTATATTGATCTCAGAAGGATATGACCTAAGCAAGGTACTTAATTGGGTGTTCCTGATGCTTATTGCGACTCAAGTCATCAATTTTTTAAACTTTATCATTGAAAGTAAATCGTCGGCAACTGATTTGGCTATGCTGCCGATACTTGTGATTATAGGTACCTTATACTTACTAAACCATTTTGAGATTCTTACACTTAGTGCGTATCTGTTCAATGCTGTAACCTGGATCATCTCCAGCTCCTTTTATCTGGTGATTCCCTTCCTGCTGCTCGGACTACTTTATTTTATTAATTTCCGCATGTTGATCAGTCAATTGTATCTTGACCAATCATTACAAACCAAAGCCACTGTGGTTTCCTCTTCTGACCTTTCATGGACCAACCGATTAGGTGGAAGTGCTCCGTTTTTGCAACTCGATCTTCGTATGCTTTGGAGAAACAAAAGGCCCAGGTCATCAATTTTTATTGTTCTTATTGGGCTTTTTTATGGCCTTATCTTCTATCCCAACCCCATCTATCAATCGATGCAAGGCATGTATGTTTTTGTAGGGATCTTTGTGACTGGTATTTTTTTGATCAATTTTGGACAATTTATCCCTGCCTGGGACAGCGGGTATTATAAATTACTAATGAGTCAAAACATCCCTTACAAGGATTACCTGCAATCGAAGTATCTCTTAATGGCAAGTAGCGCTTTCTTGATGTTCGTATTAAGTATTCCCTATGTTTACTTCGGATGGCAAGTATTACTGATTCATTTTGCTGCAATGATCTACAATGTTGGCGTCAATACCCATGTTTTGCTATTTGCAGGTTCCTTCAACAGAAAAAAGATAGACTTAACCCAAAGAGCAGCTTTTAATTATCAGGGTACAGGAGCAGTTCAATGGCTGGTTGGCATTCCCTTGATGGCACTTCCTGTGGTTATATTTTATATACCCTATAAGCTATTAAATTTTGAAAGCGGCATCGCCTCCTTGATCGTGTTAGGCATTCTGGGTTTTCTCTTTCATGAGAAACTCATGAAGCTGATCACCAAAAAATATATCAAATCCAAATATAAAATGATCAATGCTTTTGATCAGGACAATTAGACCATTATGATAAACGCAACAGATCTCAGCAAAAAATACGGAAAGAAAACCGTACTTAATATTCCATCTCTTGAAATTCCGAAGGGTCAATCCTTCGGTTTGGTAGGCAACAACGGAGCGGGAAAAACCACTTATTTCAACTTGATCCTTGATTTGATTCAACCCACAACAGGTAAAATATTGAATAATGACATTCAAGTCAATATAAGTGAAGAATGGAAACCTTTTACTTCTGCCTTTATTGATGAGAGTTTTTTAATAGGCTATCTGACTCCTGAGGAATACTTTGACTTTATTGCCAGACTCCGAGGTGTGAATCAGGTTGATTTGACAGTTTTTCTCAAGCAATTTGAAGAACTCTTTAATGATGAAATTCTCGGCCAAAAGAAATACCTCAGAGATCTTTCTAAAGGAAATCAAAAAAAAGCCGGAATAGTCGCTGCTCTTATAGGTCAACCGGAGGTAGTTGTTCTTGACGAACCTTTTGCAAATCTAGATCCAACTACCCAGATAAGATTGAAAAAAATATTAAAAAAAATTAATGAAGAGTCTAGTTCTACCTTTCTGATCTCAAGTCATGATCTTGGTCATATTACTGAAGTTTGCGAGCGAATCGTAGTGCTGAACAAGGGAGAGATCATTAAAGATCTTAAAACTTCTGACGAAACTTTAAAGGAATTAGAACAATTCTTTGCCGAGTAAATCTGTTCCTCGAAGGTGAACAAGACTTATTATTCGACAGATAGTCAAGAATAATTAAGTTAGAAAGCATATGATCGCATAATCCGATCTGTAATCATAAAAGATTTATGATTAATTTGTACTTTTACCGCACCCCCGACGTTTATCAAACAATAAAGACAAGCCCAGGCTAAGATTTTGAAAAAAGGCATCAAACGTATTATATTCTGCATCGGATCGATTCTAATCGTGATGAGCTGTTCTACTAAAAAAGACAGCTTTATCAGTCGTACGAGCCATTCTGTGGCTGCAAAATACAATGTGCTTTTTAATGGAAAGATCGCCTTCGAAGAAGCCAAAACTCAACTGGACAACTCTTATGAAGACAACTTCTGGGAAAGACTTCCTATAGAACCTTTAAAAATAGAGGAAGAAATAATTCCTTTTCCTGGTCAAACCATCCAAAATGATACCGAAGCTCAGGGTTTTGATAAGGCAGAAGAAAAAGCTGTAAAATCAATTCAGAAGCATTCGATGGTCATAGACGGTTTTGAAAAAAACAATCAAATCGATGAGGCCTACCTGCTATTAGGTAAGTCAAGATATTATTTACAAAGATTTATACCAGCCTTGGAGGCCTTTACCTTTGGAATTGAAAACTATCCTAATGCCAATTTATACAGGGAAACCAAAATATGGAAAGCAAAGGCTCATGTCAGGCTACAAAATGAAAAACTGGCCATTGAAACCCTCATATCTGTTTTGCGGAGCATAGAACTCACTGATGAGGAATACGAGAAGGCACATACAGCGATGGCCATGGCTTATACCCAATTAGACAGTACGCATTTGGTTATTGATCATTTAAAAAAAGCCACCTCTTATTTGACTGATCTTAACCAAGGCCCCAGAAACCTATTTATTCTTGGGCAGATTTACAGAGAGCAAGAAAAGATTGACTCCTCTAATATGGTCTTTGAATCATTGAGCTATATGAAAAAAATACCTCAAAAGTATAAGGTTCATGCCTCTATTGAAAGGGCTAAAAATTATTCGGAGGCAGACAGCACAAGCATTATCGTATATACATTGCAGGATCTTATCAAAAACAGAGACAACAGGGAGTATCTAGATGAATTATACTATCAGGCCGGATTGATTTCGTTAAAAAATGAAAGTTTAGACCAGGCCCGCGGATTATTTGAATTATCAGTAATCCACAATACATCAAAACCTTATCAAAAAAGTCTTTCCTATGAAAGTCTGGGGGATTTTTATTTTGACGAGACCAGCTTCGAAATGGCTGGAGCTTATTATGACAGTGTATTACAAATTCCGATCGATCAAAACACCAAGCGCATAAGAAAGATCATCCGAAAAAGGGAAAGCCTTAACGACGTTATTTATTATGAAAATATTGCCAGAAAAAGCGATAGTATTCTCACCCTGGCCAATATGTCAGAAGCAGAAAAAGATATCTATTTTAAGGGATATATAGAGCAACTGAAAGTGAAATATGAAGCTGAGCAACTTTTAAAGGAACAAACTACTGCTATTGCCGGGATGGGTGATATGGCTATTACCAATAATAACAACGCAGATGGAGGCACTTTCTATTTTTACAACCCACAGGTTGTCGGTATTGGAAAACAACAATTCAGGAATAAATATGGAAACAGAGCTCCTGGAGATTTCTGGTTGATCGAACAAAATATAGGTTTGAGTTCTGATGTTGTCATCAAGGAGACCAAGGTAGAACTTGATACCAGTATGCTCTTTAATGCTGCGTTTTATAAAGAACAAATTCCCAAAAGCAAAAAGGTTTTAGATAGCATTAATTATGTGCGGAATGACGCCTATTACAACCTTGGCCTTATCTATAAAGAACAATTCAGAGAATACGAGATTGCTGCAGTTGATTTTGAAAAATTCCTTGGAAACGAACCTAAGGAAAATTTGGTTTTACCTGCTAAATATCATCTGTATAAAACCTATGAATTTTTTAACATAGAAAAGAGCAATAAATACAGGGAAGAAATCGTTACTAACTACCCGGACTCTCGTTATGCCGAAATGATCCTAAACCCAAAAAGCGTTTTGGAGACTAGCAACGATGATAATAGCCCGGAGTTTATGTATAAAACTGCCTTTGTTTGCTATGAAGAAGAAGATTTTGAATATTCTCTTCAAACTGTAAATGATGGGCTCGAGCGCTTTAAAGGCCTTGAAATTGAAGCAAAATTTGAATTATTAAAAGCTTATCTCTTATACAAAACAGTTGGAGAAGAGTTATTTCGAGAGAAATTAAATACAATTATTTTAAACTATCCCAACACCGAAGAAAGTGATCATGCAGAAGAAGCACTTAAAAAACTATCAGGATTAAAAGAAGAACCGCAACAAAACTAAAACTATACTATTATGTTCAACGAAAAAAAAGAAAATCCGAGTCCGGTTGGAGAACGTAACACAATCGCAAAAAACACTTCGCTTGTAGGCGACATTAAATCAGATGGAGATTTTAGAGTAGATGGAAAAATTGAAGGCACTATTAAAACCAGTGGCCGAGTAGTAATTGGCAAGGACGGATTTGTTTCCGGAACTATTGATTGTGCGAATGCAGATATCGAGGGTTCATTTTCTGGAAAACTTATTGTTGATCAAGTTCTTTCCTTAAAAAGTACAGCTGATATTAGTGGCGACGTGATCATGGGTAAATTATCCGTAGAACCTGGTGCCGTATTTAATGCCACCTGTGCCATGAAAGGTTCGGTCAAAGTAATGCAAAATGACGGAGAAAAAACCAAAAAAACAGCTTAACAAATATATCGTTCTGACGGGTATTGGACTACAAATGGGTATTACCATATATTTGGCCGCCAACTTTGGTAAATGGCTGGACGCAAAATATACTGAAAATAACACCTATACGATTATCTTAACTCTTCTGGGGATTGGATTATCATTCTATAGCCTTTTGCGCCAAATAAAAAACATTGAAAATTAATTGTCAATGAATTCTTTCTTTAAATTTTCACTGTCTCTCCTTGTTGTTCTTGTAATTGTATTCAGTATCCATCTTGCCGTTTTAAACCAACTCGAGAAACCTCTTTTTGAAGACAGAATCCTTACGGCTTATCTGATAAATTATTTTTTAGCAGTACTCATTTATTTAGTGTTATTTCTACTAAAAAATAAAATGACTGATCAATTGGGTTTTCTTTATATGGGGGGAAGTATTGTTAAATTTATTTTCTTTTTTATATTCTTCTACCCGTTTTATAAAAGCGATGGAAAGCTAGATTCTTTCGAATTCGCAGCCTTCTTTATACCCTATGTAATTAGCCTGATTCTGGAAACTTTGGGCGTCATTAAAATTCTAAAAAAATAAATTTTTCATTATAATCTATCCAAATAAAAATATTACATTTGCACCGATTTTTTAAGCCAAAATAATTTGTTAAAGATGCAAAGTAAGTTTTTAGTGAAATTCCTTACAATCATAGTTTTAGTTTTTAGCTTGAGCCTTAATGCACAGCATAATGAGCCTGAAGGAGCGGAAAAAGAGGCAGATATAAAGACTGAGATTAGAGAAAGTATTAATCACCACATTCAGGACTCTTATGATGTAGTGTTTTTTACAGATACTGAAAAGAACAAGCATTATGGGTTTTCATTACCCGTAATTTTAATTGATGAAGGCTTGCACATTTTTTCGTCTTCTAAATTTCATCACGGAGAAACCGTAGCTGAAAGCAATGGAAAATATTACAAGTTATACCACAATAAGATATACAGAACTGATGCTAAAGGGACGATAACCCTGGATGATCATCAACACCCTAAAGAACATAAACCATGGGATTTTTCAATCACGAAAAGTGTTTTGATGATTATCATTACCGGAATCCTGATGTTATTATTGTTTGTCGGATTGGCAAAATCGTTTGGTAAAGGACCAATTGCCAAAGGGGCTGGTAGGTTTTTCGAACCCATCGTAGTCTATATTCGTGACGATATCGCAAAGCCCAATATTGGTGAAACCAAATACAGAAAATACATGCCCTATTTATTGACGGTATTTTTCTTTGTGTGGTTTTTAAATCTTTTTGGCCTAACACC
>CAJQNF010000010.1 GCA_905479625.1 uncultured Flavobacteriaceae bacterium
CTGTGCCATGAAAGGTTCGGTCAAAGTAATGCAAAATGACGGAGAAAAAACCAAAAAAACAGCTTAATAAATACATTGCACTTTCGGGCATTGGCCTGCAAATGGGAATAACGATTTATCTTGCTGCCCGTTTGGGAAAATGGCTGGATGCAAAATATACTGACAACAGCACCTTTACCATTGTATTGACCTTATTAGGAATTGTCTTATCCTTTTACAGCCTGTTGAGACAGTTAAAAAATCTTGATGATTAAGTGATCATGCATATATTTTCTAAATTTTCATTGACACTCATCATAGTGCTCTCCATAGTTTTCGGGATCCATATCTTTGTACTGCATCAACTCGGATTACCTCTTTTCGATAACCTGATTGTCGCCTCATATCTTGTAAACTGCTCTTTGGCTTTGGCCATTTACCTGTCTCTTTTCCTCTTAAAAAATAAAATGTCGGAGCAAATAGGATTCCTTTATATGGGTGGGAGTTTTATTAAATTTCTCTTCTTTTTTCTCTTCTTTTACCCGCATTACAAACTGGACGGAGGGCTTGATTCACTTGAATTTGCCGCTTTTTTCGTACCCTATGCGATTAGTCTTATTTTTGAAACTTTAGGCGTCATGTGATTTCTAAAAAAATAAGATTTTATTTATAATCTATCCAAATAAATATATTACATTTGCACCGATTTTTTAAGCCAATATAATACGTTAAAGATGCAAAGTAAGTTTTTAGTAAAATTCCTTACAATCACAGTTTTAGTTTTTAGCTTGAACCTGAATGCGCAGCATATAGAGTATGAAGTGAGTGAAGGTAACGACGAGGAAAGAGATATAAAAACAGAAATCAAGGAAAGTATTAATCATCATATCCAGGATTCCTATGATTTTATCTTTTTTAGCGATACTGAAAAAAACAAACATTATGGTTTTTCTCTTCCTGTAATTCTTATTGATGAAGGTCTTCATTTATTTTCTTCTTCCAAGTTCCATCATGGAGAAACAGTTGCTGAAAGTAATGGAAAATACTACAAATTATACCACAACAAAATATATAGAACTGATGCTGAAGGGACCTTAAGCCTGGATGACCATCAACACCCAACCAATATCAAACCTTTAGATTTTTCAATTACAAAAGGTGTTTTGATGATTATGGTAACAGGAGCCTTAATGCTGCTTTTATTTGTTGGTTTGGCAAGATCATTTGGTAAAGGGCCAATTGCGACAGGAGCGGGAAGATTTTTCGAACCGATTATTGTTTATATTCGGGATGATATCGCAAGACCTAATATTGGTGAAACTAAGTACAAAAAATACATGCCTTATTTATTGACAGTATTCTTCTTTGTTTGGTTTTTAAACCTTTTTGGTTTGACACCTCTTGGAGTTAATGTTACTGGCAATATAGCGGTTACTTTTGCCTTGGCGATTATAACTTTTATTATCACACAGTTTTCAGGGAACAAAAACTATTGGAAACATATCTTTTGGATGCCGGGCGTGCCGGTTCCGATGAAATTCATTTTAGCTCCTATTGAGTTATTAGGAGTCTTTATTAAACCATTTGCCTTAATGATTCGTTTGTACGCTAATATTATGGCGGGTCACGTTGTTCTTATGAGTATAATAGGTTTAGTATTTATTTTTCAAAATTGGATCGGAGGTGCATTGTCATTGTTTCTTGCGTTTTTCCTATCCATCATTGAATTGCTGGTAGCAGCCTTACAGGCTTATATTTTTACTTTGCTATCGGCATTATATTTTGGCTTTGCCGTTGAAGAACACGATGAGGCACATTAACAATTTGAATGTTTAATTTTTAATTATATATATATATGGAAATTCCAACTATTGTAGGAGCTGGTTTAATTGTTATCGGTGTAGGTATCGGTATCGGTAGAATTGGTGGTTCAGCGATGGACGCTATTGCTCGTCAACCTGAAGCTACAGGTAAAATTCAAACAGCGATGTTGATTGCAGCAGCGTTAATTGAAGGTATTGGTTTTGCAGCATTGTTTGTAGGCTAGTATAATTAACAATAGCTGTAACGGTTGGTTATAGCTATTGTTTTTAAAAACAACATTAATATTTACACTATATACACATGGAGAAATTAATCAACGATTTTTCATTTGGACTTTTTTTCTGGCAAATAGTACTTTTTGTTCTTTTGCTTTTGTTACTGAAAAAATATGCTTGGAAGCCTATTTTAGATGCTTTAAACAGCAGAGAAGAAGGTATTCAGAATGCTTTGGATGAAGCAGATAAGGCCCGCCAGGAAATGGTTGATCTTAAATCCAGCAACGAAATGATCTTAAAAGAAGCGAGAGCAGAAAGAGATGGTTTGTTAAAGGATGCCCGAATGATCAAAGAAAAGATGATCACTGAGGCTAAAGATGAGGCAAAAACTCAATCAAATAAGATCATTGAACAAGCCAAGCAAACTATAGAAAATGAAAAGCTTGCTGCTATTACTGAATTAAAAAATCAAGTAGCTGAGTTGTCAATTGGAATTGCTGAAAAGATCATGAAGGATGAATTGTCTAACAAAGGCAAGCAAGTGGCGATGATTGAAAAAATGTTAGACGAAGCTAGATTAAAATAATAGCATGAAAGGAACAAGAGCAGCATTAAGGTACGCTAAGGCAACATTGAATCTGGCAAAGGAAAAAGGCTTTGCAAAGGAGGTAAATGATGACATGATATTGATCCAGTCAACTATTGAAGAAAATCATGACCTGGAAGTAATGTTGAAAAGCCCTGTGATCAAATCAGGCCCCAAATTAGCAGTATTGACCCAAGTTTTTGAGAAAAAAATTAATGGCATTACCATGGGCCTTTTGAATCTTTTGATCGAAAATAAAAGATTACCCATATTAAATTTAGTCGCGAAGGAATATGTTGTAATCTACGACTTCCTTAAAGGAGTCGAGGTGGCTCAAATTACCTCTGCAGTTCCTTTGACCAAAGAGCTTGAAGCAGAAATTCTTAGGAAAATAAAAGAGTCTGTCGGAAAAGAAATATCTATGAACAATGTTATAGACCCTTCTATTATTGGAGGATTCATCATAAGAATTGGAGACAAACTGTATGATTCAAGTGTTTCATCCAGATTAAACAATCTCCTTTCTCAATTTGAAGATAATCATTATATATCTAAAATCTAATTAAGATAATAACTAGTAAAAATGGCAACAATAAAACCAGCTGAAGTATCAGCAATCTTAAAAGAACAACTTACAGGTTTTCAATCACAAGCCTCATTAGATGAAGTAGGAACTGTACTTCAAGTAGGGGATGGTATTGCTAGGGTCTATGGATTGGCCAATGTACAATATGGTGAATTGGTACAATTTGAAGATGGCTTGGAAGCAATCGTTCTTAACCTGGAAGAAGATAATGTAGGAGTTGTACT
>CAJQNF010000011.1 GCA_905479625.1 uncultured Flavobacteriaceae bacterium
TTGGAAAAAGGGGAAAAAGATAATTTTCTAAAAGTGAAGGATATCGGAGGCACAACTGTTTTTGAACATGAACGAAGTTCAAAAGGAAAGTTTACATATGATTCTCATTTTGTTTTGTTTACTATTGAAGCTTGGAAAGACAGTGTAACAGCTATGAAAAGTAGAAAAGTAAAAAAGAAAGATCTTCCCAAGGACTCAATAGGTATTTTGAATCTCAAAACAAATAGTTTGACAAAAATCGGGAATATAAAATCTTTTAAACTTCCGGAAGAATGGTCAGGTTATGTTGCTTATCAGTTGGAGGAAATAATCAAGGAAAAGGATGATGATGATGATGATGATGATGATGATGGTGAGGAAGAAAAAGATTCCATCTCAGAGAAAAAAGTAGGTAAGAAAACTGGCTATCATGTGGTATTGAGAAATCTGAATACCCAAAAAGAGGATACGTTGAAATTCGTCACCCATTTCACCTTTGCAAAAAAAGGGAAAAGGTTTGCCTACACCTCTACCGGAAGCGAAAAAGATGCTGATGCAGGTGCATTTGTTATGAATCTTGAAAATGGTGAAAACAGCAACATCCATAGTGCTAAAAAAGCTAAATACAATCAACTACAATTCAGTGAATCAGGTAAAAACCTAGGTTTCGTAGTCGATACCGATACGACTAAAATTCAGGTCAGGCCCAACGAGTTATACTTATGGGCAGCAGGAAAAACAATGGCCGAAAAACTGGTCGATTCTGAATCTGCGCCTTCTGGTTATCTAGTTTCCTCTGATGGTCAAGTGAGTTTCTCCAAAGATGAATCAAAACTATTTTTTGGGTTGCGTAAGCCACCGATTGTCAAAGACACCACCCTTACCGATGAAGAAATTGTAAACGTTGAGGTATGGACCTACGATGAGCCACGACTCTATACGGTTCAAGAATTACAGTTGAAAAACGATACCATACGATCTTACCAAACCGCTATTCATCTTAAAAATAAAAAGCTGGTTCAATTGGCAAACACTGAATACCCGAACAGTGAGCTTGGTGATGAGGGTAATTCAACTTATACACTCGTTGGTACAACGCTACCCTATGAATTGGAAAGACAATGGAAGGGCTATATTGAAAATGACTACGCGCTGATCAACACAGCAACAGGCGAGACCAAGATGGAAGTCAAGCAGTCACCCAGAATGAGATTTAGTCCCAGGGCAAATTACACTTTTGGCTACAATGCTATTGACAGCACGTGGTTTACGTATGATATGAATTCAAAAGCCTATACAGCTTTGACCAAGGGTAAAGTTTTTTATGATGAATTAAACGATTCCCCAGATTTTCCATCATCTTATGGCCTAGCTGGCTTTACTGAAAATGACGTTTCGATTATTCTTTACGACCGATATGACATCTGGGAATTCGATCCTAAATCAGGTTCAGGAAAGCGATTGACCAAAGGCCGTGAAACCAAAACGAAATACCGATATGTTCAACTTGATAAAGAAGAACGCTTCTTAGATCCGAAAGGAAAATGGCTGTTGTTTACTTTCAATGAGGAAACCAAAAACTCGGGTTATGCGTCGTATAGTCCTAAAAACAAAAAGCTCGTTTCTTTGATTTCAGGGCCCTTTCGCTATGCGAACACAAAAAAAGCAAAATTGAGTGAACAGTTGCTGTTTACGAAAGAATCGTTTGAAGTATTCCCTGATTTACATACGAGTGACATGAGTTTTAAAAAGACAACTGTGCTAAGCAATGCCAATCCACAACAAAAAGACTATAATTGGGGTACGATTGAATTGGTAGATTTTACATCACTAGATGGAAAAGCCCTAAAGGGTCTATTAGTTAAACCTGAAAATTTTGACCCCAAGAAGAAGTATCCGATGCTTGTGAACTTCTACGAACGCAATTCTGATAACCTAAATCGCCATAGGGCACCAAAAGCTGAAAGATCATCTATCAACTATAGTTTTTATACGAGTCGTGGGTATGTGATTTTCAACCCTGATATCGAATATCGTGTAGGTTACCCTGGTGAAAGCGCCTACAATTGTGTGATTCCGGGTGTGACTTCTTTGATTGAAAAAGGTTTTATCGATAAGGATAATATTGGTGTTCAAGGGCACAGTTGGGGTGGTTACCAAATTGCTTATCTCGTAACAAAAACCAATATTTTTAAAGCCGCGGAATCTGGCGCACCTGTACCCAATATGATTAGTGCCTATGGCGGAATTCGTTGGTGGACAGGTCTTAGTCGTCAGTTTCAATACGAGCATACACAAAGCAGGATTGGTGGTACGCCCTGGGAATACCCTGCACGATATATTGAAAACTCTCCCATTTTCAATATTGACAAGATAAATACACCTCTATTAATAATGCATAATGATGCAGACGGGCATGTGCCTTGGTACCAAGGCATCGAATTTTTTGTGAGTCTTCGTCGTTTGGGAAAACCTTCATGGTTTCTAAATTACAACGGAGAACCGCATTGGCCACTAAAACATCAAAACCGAAAAGATTTCAGTATCA
>CAJQNF010000012.1 GCA_905479625.1 uncultured Flavobacteriaceae bacterium
TTGAATCAGGAACCAAGCTTGCGAAGTTTTCACTGGCAACCAATGATAGTTATGTAAATACCAAGGGAGAGAAAATTGAAGAAACAGAATGGCACAATGTGATTGCTTGGAATAAGACAGCCGAGCTCGTAGAATCCTATCTTGAAAAAGGAAAAGAAATAGCCCTTGAAGGAAAACTTACTACAAGATCATGGGATGATGAGAAAGGTACTAAAAGGTATATTACTGAAGTAGTTTGTAATGAGATTTTGTTTTTAGGCTCTAAGAGTTGATGCGGTGTGTCAATGCTACAATGCTACAATGCTACAATGCTACAATGCTACAATGCTACAATGAATAAAAGTTAATTATAAAGATAGTTTAAAATGACTGAAAAACAGGAGTTTATTGAAAGGATGAAGCACAAAACAAAGACCTTTGCGGTAGATGTGATCTCCTTTTGTAATTCACTAAAGTCAGACAGGGCATCTAGCGTTGTATCATATCAAATAATTAAGTCGGCTACTTCGACTGGAGCCAATTATAGAGCGGCTTGTAAAGCCCGTTCAAAGAAGGAATTTTTCAGTAAATTATGTATAGTAGTTGAGGAGATAGACGAAACCAAATATTGGTTAGAAGTTATTTTAGAAGCAAACTTATCCAGTAAGTTGGGATTTTTAAATAAGCTGTACAATGAAGCAAACGAGATCACAAAAATCATGTCTTCCGCCAGGAACTCAATTTATGAAAACAATGGAAATTATTGAAGCATTGTAGCATTGTAGCATTGAAGCATTTTATATAGGTAGTATTTAGGTTCCTTTTTCTTATTTTTAGAGTGCACATAAAAGGGAGCAACTATGAAATCATTTCAAAAAGAGGTCATTTTAAAACCTCACCCAAGAGGATATCATTTGATTACTCAAGAAATTTTGGAACAAGTACCCGAAATCAAGGAAATCAATATTGGCTGGATACAATTATTTATCAAGCATACTTCAGCTAGTTTGACGATTAATGAGAATGCTGATCCATCGGTGAGAACAGATTTTGAAAGTCATATGAATAAGATGGTTCCTGAAGATGCACCATATTATATACATACTGATGAGGGATCAGATGACATGCCGGCACATATTAAAGCCTCATTGATGGGAGCTTCTGTGCAAGTTCCCATCACCAATGGCCGGTTGAATATGGGTATTTGGCAAGGGATTTATTTATGTGAGCATAGAAATCATGGGGGATCCAGAAGATTGCTCGTAACGATTCTTGGAGCTTAAAAGACCTTTTTTTGAACGATGTCAGGGTTCATTGGCTAATCATCCATTGAATGTCAAGTAGATATTTAAGGATGGCATAATTATTTATTTTGAAGGTAATATTTTCGCGTCAATGCGCCCTTTGCCAATTTGAATGGAAAGATTATTGGATTGTAACTGGGCGTCAAAGTTTTTTTCCAGACTCTTGAGTACTCCATGATCTACCAATTCTTTTTTAAATCTGCTTAAAGTACTATGACCTGGAACACTGTCTTCAATGGTAAGGCCGCAGAATCTGAGTGCTGAAATACTGTCATACACCATGGCCTCGGTTTGTGTGTCAGAAAGCTGATACCATATAGAGATCAGATGCATTTTAAAAAGTAACAATGGAGAATAGGCTTTGGCCCCCCTATCGGTAAGGCCTTTTTTATAGACTAGTTTAATTTTTTCAGCGATGGGGTCCCAATTGATATGTTGGTCAATCTGAGCAAAAAACTCATTTTTACCACTGTGCTTATCCACAAAAGGAGCTACAAAACTTCTTTGAGGGTCATTGATATTTTTATAACTTTTCACCTTTCTAAGGTACGAAGTAATGAGTTGATTTGCAATAGTGTGAATGAATATTAATCCTTGGAAAATATAAACGATTCTCCCGATTTTAATATGTGGAAATGGCACCTTGAGAAGGAACAATAAGAGGGGATAAAATTAAACGTAATTATTTGTCATATATATTATTAAATTAGCAGGTATAATTCAAATTCCAAACCATGTTAAATACCTCCTTATTTAAATCACTACTTACATTAGTAGTAATATTCCTGTTTTGTGCCGAATCTAATGCGCAGAAAAAAAAGAAAAACAAAAGTGAAGTGGCAACTGTTCAATTCGAGAAATCCTTATATGAAGGGCTTGAATACAGATTAATCGGTCCTTTTAGAGGAGGAAGGTCTGCAGCTGTGACAGGGGTTCCCGGTGAGCCGAATCTATTTTATTTTGGTTCTACCGGCGGAGGAATCTGGAATACAAAAGACGGTGGGCGCACTTGGGATAATATTTCTGATGGCTTCTTTGGAGGAAGTATAGGATCGATTGCTGTTGCTGAAACAGATAAAAATGTGATCTATGTGGGAGGTGGCGAAAAAACAGTTAGAGGAAATGTTTCCTCTGGTTATGGTATGTGGAAAAGTGAGGACGCAGGAAAAACTTGGGAGGCTTCTGGTTTAAAAAGATCAAGACATATTTCAAGGCTTGCCATTCACCCCAGGGATCATAATACTGTTTATGCAGGCGTGATGGGAAATATCTATAAACCTACCAAGGAAAGAGGTTTATTTAAAACAGAAGACGGTGGGAAAACATGGAAAAAAGTTTTGTTTGTCAACGAACATGCTGGTGTTGTGGATCTAAAGATGGATCCAAACAACCCAAGAATTCTATATGCATCAACCTGGAGAGTGCAGAGAACGCCTTATAGTCTGAGTAGTGGAGGAGAGGGATCCGCCCTATGGAAAAGTTCAGACAGTGGGTCATCTTGGACCGAAATATCAAAGAACAAGGGATTTCCTTCGGATACTTTGGGAATTATTGGAGTAACTGTTTCTCCTAAAAATTCTCAAAGAGTTTGGGCCATGGTTGAGAATAAGGAAAAAGGTGGTTTGTACAGGAGTGATGACGGAGGAGAAACATGGTCAAAGATAAATGAAGAAAGAAAATTACGTCAAAGAGCCTGGTATTATACGCGTTTATATGCAGATACAGAAGATGAGAATGGTTTATATGTATTAAATGTTCGTTACCATAAATCGAGTGATGGAGGAAAAACGTTTACAACTCATAATGCACCACATGGTGATCATCACGATTTGTGGATCGATCCCCAAAACGCTAAAAGGATGATCATTGGAGATGATGGCGGTGCACAAATAACTTATGATGGAGGAGAAACCTATACAACCTATCACAATCAGCCGACTTCCCAGTTTTATAGGGTAACCACGGATAATAGTTTTCCTTTTCGAATTTACGCAGCACAGCAAGATAATTCTACCTTAAGAATAAAGCATCGCAGTGACGGCCGAAATATAACTGAAGACGACTGGGAGGAAACAGCCGGAGGAGAATCTGCTCATATTGCTGTAGATCCCACCGATGATGATATTGTTTACGGAGGGAGTTATGACGGGTTTCTAACTAGGGTTAATCACAAGACAGGGACCGTCAGGGCCATCAATGTTTGGCCGGATAACCCTATGGGCCATGGAGCTGAGGGTATGAAATACAGATTTCAATGGAATTTCCCTATTATTTTTAGCAAACACAATCCAAAAAGACTCTACACTTTTTCTAATCATGTTCATATGTCTGAAAATGAAGGGCAGAGTTGGGAGTTATTAAGTGAAGACCTTACCAGGAATGATCCTGAAAAGTTGGTCTCAAGTGGAGGGCCCATCACTCAAGACAATACCAGTGTAGAATATTATTGTACCATTTTTGCAGCAAATGAAAGCCCTTTAAAGGAAGGTTTGTTATGGGTTGGAACCGATGATGGTTTGGTACATGTCACAAAAGACGGGGGCAAAAACTGGGAAAATGTGACACCGCAAGGAATGCCTGAATGGATGATGATCAATAGCGTTGAACCTTCAAGTTTTGATGAAGGAACCTGTTATATTGCCGGAACCAGATATAAATTAGGTGATTTTACACCTTATTTGTATCGGACTACAGATTATGGAAAAACCTGGTTAAAAATAACAAGTGGCATCGATTCAGAGCACTTTACAAGAGTGCTTAGAGAAGACCCTTCTCAGAAAGGATTATTGTATGCAGGTACCGAAACAGGCATGTATATTTCTTTTAATAATGGATCCAAATGGCAAAAATTTCAGTTGAATCTTCCGATTGTTCCTATCACAGATCTGGCCGTTAAGGAAAATAGTCTGATCGTGGCTACTCAGGGTAGAAGTCTTTGGATGCTTGATGACCTTACAGTGATCCATCAATTGGAAAAAGCAAAGCAAGGAGACAAAAATTATTTGTATGCGCCAAAAAGCACCTATAGAACCAAGGGGCGCGGTGGCAAAGCCTCAAATACGGCAGGAACGAATCTCGAAAATGGTGTAATCACCTATTTCAATATAGATAGCTATGATGAAAAGAAAGACAGTATCCATCTGACTTATTTGAATCTTCAAGGCGATACGTTAGCCTCTTTTTCAAGTTTTGACAAGAAAAAGGAGAAGAAATTAAAAGTTGAAAAGGGCGCTAATAAGTTTGTTTGGAATACCAGAACTGAGGGCGCAGAGAAGTTTGATGGAATGATACTTTGGTGGGCGAGTCTAAATGGAGCCAAAGTTGTGCCTGGTGACTATAAGGTGAGCTTAATGGTGAATAATAAAACACAGAATCAGCCTTTTGAAATCCTGGCTGATCCAAGAGCAGAGGTAAGTCTTGACCAAATGCAGGAGCAATATGATTTTGTTTTCGACGTCAATCAAACCATTGACAAGGCGCATAAGTCAATTAAAAAAATCAGAAAGATCAATGATCAGTTGAGTTTATTTATCAAGCAATACGAAGGTGAGGAAGCAGTAAGCGATTTGGTTACCAAGGCCAAAGAGCTTAAAAAATCATTTTCAGAAATTGAAAAAGCCTTGTACCAAACAAAGAATAGAAGCAATCAGGACCCACTTAATTTCCCTATCAGGTTAACCAATAAACTGGGGCACCTCAATAGTTTGGTAACCATGGATGATTTCCCTCCAACCGCTCAAGACATCATAGTTAAAGACGAATTGTCGGCTGAGATCAATACCGAATTGGATGCATTCAATACCTTAATTACAAAGGAAATAAAGAGCTTTAATGATTCGTTTAATTCCCTTAAATTGGATTATTTGATTATGGAATAGGCGAAGGATTCTTAAAAAGAAGATATGAAAAAACTGAAATACTTATTTGTTTTTATACTTCCTTTAGGGGTGTTTTTTGCCTTTAACAGGCAGGGGTGGAGTACCTTTTCTCCCATTATTTTTACGTTTGTACTGATTCCCTTTTTAGAGCTTTTTTTAAAACCAGATAAGGAAAATTTCGATCAGGAATCAATGAAGAAGGAAAAGAATAGCCGAGTTTATGATTGGATTTTGTATTTCTCAGTACCCATTCAAATACTGATGTTGAGCTCTTTTCTGTTTGTGATCGAACTGACCCCAATATTCTCTATTAGCTACTTTGGAAAAGTATTTGCCATGGGACTGCTTTGCGGCGTATTGGGAATTAATATTGGTCATGAATTAGGACACCGTTCTTCCAAATGGGATCAATTCTTAGGAGAAGTGCTGCTGTTAACTTCTCTGAATACACATTTCCTTCCCTATCACAATGAAGGTCATCATCGTGAGGTTGCAACCCCTGATGATGCAGCCACAGCAAAAAAAAATCAGCCGCTGTTTTCTTTTTGGATTACATCTCATTTTGGCAGTTATGCAAAAGCCTGGAAAATTGAAAATAACAGGATGAAAAAGAGTGGGAAATCGATCTTTTCTTTATCAAATCGTATGATCGTCTATTCTATAGCGAACCTGGTGCTTGTTTTTGGAATTTATTACTTTTTTGATTTTAAAGTACTTCTGGCTTTTATTCTTGCTGCTGTGATTGGGATTTTAATGCTGGAGACTGTTAATTATATTGAACATTACGGATTATTAAGACATAAAAATGAATCCGGGAGATACGAGCGAGTTAAGCATTGGCATTCCTGGAATTCAGATCACCAGATCGGCAGGCTAATGCTCTTTAACCTATCAAGACATTCGGATCATCATTATAAGTCTAGTAAAAAATACCAGGTTTTAGAATCATTGCCTGAAAGCCCTCAGATGCCAACCGGATATCCGGGGATGATGATGCTCGCATTTATACCACCTCTGTGGTTTTCAGTGATGAATAAAAAACTGGATCATATTGAAATAACACCTCGTTAAACCAAACACATGAAAAATAGTTACTTCATTTTTATTGCCCTTCTTTTAATTTCTGTCAATGGATATACACAAAAAAAGAAGCAGAAGAAAAACAATACTTCTTCAACTGTCGAGATCATAGATTCTACATTTCACGGATTGAAATGGAGAAATATTGGTCCTTTTCGCGGAGGAAGAAGCGTCGCATCCAGCGGTGTGGTAGGACAACCCATGACCTATTATTTTGGGTCAACAGGTGGCGGAATCTTTAAGACCGATGACGATGGCATTACATGGAAAAATGTTTCAGATGGATATTTAAAAACAGGTACGGTTGGGGCCATTGGGGTATCGGAATCAAACCCTAATATCGTAATAGCTGGTATGGGAGAGCATGCTGCCAGAGGTGTTATGACTTCTATGGGTGATGGTGTTTATAAATCTGATGATGCCGGGAAATCCTGGCAGCATATAGGTTTAGATAAATCAAGGCATATTTCGGATGTAGTCATTCATCCAACAAATCCTGATATCATTTTTGTATCCGCTCAGGGAGCCCAATACGGCCCTTCAGCAGAAAGAGGGATTTACAGAAGTATTGACGGTGGAGCCAATTGGGAAAAGGTGCTATATATTGATGAGAATACAGGTGCTTCCTCCTTGACAATGGACATGAAAAACCCACTGATTCTTTATGCAGCCATGTGGGAACACAGAAGGTATCCTTGGACGATGGAATCAGGTGGAGAAAAATCGGGTTTACATAAATCAATAGACGGAGGGACTACTTGGACTAAAATGGAAGAAGGCTTACCCGATGTAGTAGGCAAATCAGGAATTTCTGTATCAAGAGCGAATCCTGAACTTGTATTTGCGGTTATTGAGGCCGAAGGTGATAAATCAGGTGTGTACAGGTCTGATGATGCAGGTAAGAAATGGAAACAAGTCAATAAAGACCGGATCAATATTACACGGTCCTGGTATTATATGGAAATATTTGCCGACCCTATAGATGAAAATGTTGTTTGGGTGATGAATGCTCCCGCGATGAAATCTATTGATGGGGGCAAAAGTTTTTTCAGGGTAGCTACCCCACACGGAGACAACCATCATTTATGGATCAATCCGAATGATAATTCAAAAATGATCAACTCCAATGATGGAGGTGCCAATATTTCCAATAATGGCGGAAAGAGTTGGAGTAGTCAACAGTATCAGGCAACCTCCCAGTTTTACAGAGTCATTACCGATAACCTTGTACCCTATAATGTCTATGGAGGCCAGCAGGATAATTCTGCTATTGCGATTGCAAGCAGAACTAATGATGGCGGAATTGACTGGAAAGACTGGTATTCTGTAGCAGGCTGTGAAAGTGCTTTCTTAGCATTTGATCCTGACAACCCGGAAATCGTATTTGGAGGATGCTATCAGGGAATTATTGAAAGATGGTATAAAAGTTCTCGCACCGGTAAGGAGATCAAAGAATACCCTGAGCTGTCTTTAGGGAATGCTCCGGAAAACTTTAAATTCAGATACAACTGGAACGCCCCAATCATTAGTTCACCTCATGATAGAAACACGATTTATCATGCCGGTAATGTGGTATTTAAAACTACTGATCAAGGCAATTCATGGACAGTCATCAGCCCGGATCTAACCAGAAACGAGTCCGATAAACACGGGCCTGGAGGCAAGCCCTTTACCAATGAAGCAGCTGGAGGAGAGAATTACAATACATTGATGTCATTGGTAGAATCTCCCCATGAAAAAGGTGTTCTTTGGGCAGGTTCCGATGATGGTTTGGTACATGTCAGCAGAGACGGAGGTGAAAATTGGAACAATGTGACTCCTGCAGACATGAAGGAGGGTATTGTCAATTCCATTGAGGTTTCACCTCACGACCCCGCAACAGTTTATATTACCCTAATGCGATACAAATCGATGGATTTACGACCGTATATTTATAAAACTAGTAATTATGGTCAAACATGGACAAAATTGCTGAATGGATTTACAGATGAGCATACCTTTGTAAGGGTGGTCAGAGAAGATCCTGTTAGAAAAGGGTTATTATATGCAGGAACCGAAACGGGATTATATGTATCCTTAGATGATGGACGAAACTGGCAGCAATTTCAATTGAACTTGCCGGTAGTTCCTATCAATGATATGGTGATACAGGATAACGACCTTGTAGCTGCCAC
>CAJQNF010000013.1 GCA_905479625.1 uncultured Flavobacteriaceae bacterium
AATAATTTACTACCTGCTCAGCAACTTTATAAAAAGAATATTTTAGCCTTAAGAGGCAGTTACAGGCCGGTTACCCGGGTGAATATGGAAATGTATGAGGAAGCAAAAAAAATGTTTTTCTCAGACAAACGTGTGACTGAAAAGAATACGCATGTAATCTTTGAAATCACCCTGGCCAATTTGAGATCTGAAGGAAAGATCAACGAAAGAGACTTTTTAGACAGAGCGGAATTACTGTGCTCGCTGGGCCAAACTGTAATGATTACGAATTTCCAGGAATACTACAAACTGGTTGATTACTTCTCAGAATTTACCAAAGCCAGAATGGGATTGGCCATGGGCGTATACAATCTGATACAGATATTTGATGAAAAATATTATAGAGATTTAAGTGGTGGTGTATTGGAAGCCTTTGGAAAACTATTTTACAAAGATCTCAAAATCTATTTATATCCATTAAAAGATCTTGAATCGGGCGAAATCATCACCAGTAAAAACCTCAAGGTACATCCTAGAATGAAGGAATTATACAAATATTTCAAATTCAACGGAAGAATCGCAGATATAACGAAATTTGATCCTGAAATATTAGAAATATTTTCTCGTAAGGCCTTTAAAATGATCGTTAACGGAAAAAGCGGTTGGGAAGAAATGTTACCTGAAGGAGTTGGAAAAATAATAAAGGATAAAAGATTATTCGGTTATAGCCGAAGGAAACACGAATCAAAAAGTAAAACAAAATAAAAAAAGGGCGGTCATTACCGCCCTTTTTACTTTTTATAATATTTGTGAGCTGTGCTCCTTTGTTTTCACTTTCGTTATAATATCTTCTATCATACCAGCCTCATCAATAACAAAGGTAGTTCTGTGAATACCTTCATATTCTTTACCCATAAATTTTTTAGGTCCCCAAACGCCATAGGCCATGATCACGGATTTGTCTTCATCGGCCAAAAGACTATAGGGTAACTCTTGTTTATTACTAAAATTCAGTTGTCGCTTTTCAGAATCAGCACTTACTCCCAAAATCTCATATCCTTTACTTTGAAAGGTTTGATAGTTATCTCTCAAATTACAGGCTTCAACTGTACATCCGGGAGTACTGGCTTTAGGATAAAAAAAGAGTACAATTTTTTTACCTTTAAAATCTTTTAGCTCAATGGTTTTACCATATTGATCTGAGGCTTTAAACTGAGGTGCCTTATCCCCTATCTTTAATGTTGTCATTATTTGTATTTTTACCAAAAATAATGAAAAATGACTAAAAAAGAAAAGGTTCAATTTGTTATTGATACGCTGGAATCACTTTATCCGCAACCTCCTATTCCCCTAAAACATAAAGACCCGTTTACCTTACTTATCGCTGTTTTACTTTCAGCTCAAAGTACTGACGCAAGAGTAAATCAGATCACTCCCCTCCTATTTGACAGAGCGGATAACCCTTTCGATATGATAAAGTTAAGTGTTGAAGAAATTCGAGACATCATTAAACCAGTTGGATTGTCACCGATGAAATCTAAAGGAATTTACGGGCTGTCTCATATATTGATCGATAAATATAATGGTGAAGTACCTGATCAGATTGAACTTTTAGAAGAATTACCGGCTGTAGGTCATAAAACCGCGTCTGTTGTGATGAGTCAGGCCTTTGCTGTGCCAAGTTTTCCGGTTGACACGCATATTCACAGGTTAATGTATCGCTGGAATTTAAGTACGGGGAAAAATGTGGTTCAGACTGAAAAGGATGCAAGAAGATTATTTCCAGAAGAACTCTGGAACAAATTACATCTACAAATTATTTATTACGGTCGTGAATACTCACCTGCCAGAGGCTGGGATAAAGAAAAGGATATTATTACTAAAACTATTGGAAGGAAAAATTTGAAATAAAAAAAGCTCTTAATATCAAATTAAGAGCTTTTTCCGATTAATTCAAATGAAACATTAAGCTTTCTTTTTCTGTCTTGACCGACTTTATCGATTTCGAATAATTTAGTAAAAATGAAATCGTTTCAGTGCTTGGGTCAAGTTTTTCTTTGAAAAATCTTTCAGTGTAAAGTTTTGCCATAAATCTTATAATTTTTTAGGGATTAATAAGATAACGAACAAAAATAAATATTATTGTACCAAGTCTAAAAAACTTTAAATTAATTTGTTAAAATAATATTATTATTGTCGATCATTTTCCTTAAGTTGATCAAGGCGTACCTCATTCTTCCTAAAGCTGTATTAATACTAACGTTAGTTTGCTCAGAAATTTCTTTAAAGCTCATGTCCTTAAAAATTCTCATCATAAGTACCTCTCTTTGGTCTTCTGGCAATTCCTCAACTAATTTCTTTACATCTTCATGAATCTGATTCTTGATAAGTTTACTTTCAGCACTCAATGAGTTGTCACTCAATACTGAAAAAATATCAAATTCGTCTGTATTCTGAAAAGTAGGCATTCTGTTTCCTTTTCTGAAGAAATCAATAATAAGGTTATGTGCGATTCTCATCGTCCAAGGTAAAAATTTACCTTCCTCGTTGTATTTACCCATTTTTAAAGTATTGATCACTTTAATAAAAGTATCCTGAAAAATGTCGTCAGCGACATCTCTATCTTGTACTTTAGAATAAATAAAACTGAAAATTCTTTGTTTGTGACGCAGGATCAAAATTTCTAAACTTCTTTCATTACCTGCAATGTAGCTACTAACTAAGACACTATCGTCTAATTTCTGTGTATGCATAATTCCCCTTTTTTAATGAAACCTTAATACTATTCGGTTTCCAATTATTATTGTTATGAAAAGTAGAACTATACTATATGCAAAAATTTTAAATTAATAAACAGTTAGGGGAGACTAGTTAACCTTCATAAGTCTCTGGACAAATATAAACACATTTTTATCTTATAAACAAATTTTTTAGTAAAATATTTTATTTCTATTAACATTTGAGTCTCTTTTTTTAACAAAAAAACCTTAGTATATTTGTAACATACTCAATCAAAAATCTCTGTAACTACTTGAAAAACAATAATTTTAAAGATTTTATCTCTATTAGAGGCGCCTCTTTACACAATTTAAAAAATTTAGACGTAAAAATTCCAAGAAACAAGCTTGTTGTGCTCACAGGACTGTCTGGATCAGGGAAATCCAGCCTTGCTTTTGACACGCTTTACGCCGAAGGTCAGCGACGATATGTAGAAAGTTTATCTTCTTATGCGAGGCAATTCATGGGGAAATTAAATAAACCTAAGGTGACTTCTATAAAAGGAATATCACCTGCAATCGCGATAGAGCAGAAAGTAAACAGTACAAATCCAAGATCTACGGTTGGAACATCTACCGAAATTTACGACTATTTAAAGCTTTTATATGCCCGAATAGGAAGAACTTATTCGCCTGTTTCGGGCGAAGAAGTAAAAAAAGATTCAGTTTCGGATGTTCTCGACCATATAAAGAATATGGAAACAGGAACTAAACTACTGCTGCTTTCTCCTGTGAAAATTGATGCGAATAAAGATGTGACCACTGTCATTAATATATTGAAGCAACAGGGGTTTTCACGTTTGATGATCGATAAAAAAACAATTCGCATTGATAATTTTGTTGAGAAAACAGGTCAGGAGATCGAGTTAATTGTTGACCGGATCGTAGTTCAAAAGGATGAAGATTTTTTCAATCGCGTAGCAGATTCTGTTCAAACGGCTTTTTATGAAGGTAAAGGTGAATGCATGCTGGAATTGGTCGATACAGGTGTTCGCCTTCCTTTTAGTAATAAATTTGAGAAAGACAATATAACCTTTCTGGAACCTAATGTTCACTTCTTTAGCTTTAACAATCCTTATGGGGCCTGCCCTAAATGTGAAGGTTATGGGAATATTATTGGCATTGATGAAGATCTCGTGATTCCAAACACTTCTCTTTCTATTTATGATGACGCTATTCTTCCCTGGAAAAGTGATTCCTTTAAATCGTACAAAGAAGATTTGGTTTTAAACGCCTATAAATTTGATTTCCCTATCCATAAACCTGTTTTTGAATTAAGTACCGAGCAGTATGATCTGCTTTGGAATGGCAATCAATATTTCCAAGGTTTACATGATTTCTTTGGCTACTTAGAAGAGAAAAGTTACAAAATTCAGTATCGGGTTATGCTCTCAAGATACAGAGGTAAAACAAAATGTGACAGTTGTCAGGGCAAAAGACTTAGAAAAGAAGCCACTTATGTAAAGGTCCATGGTAAAGATCTTACAGAACTTGTTGACCTGCCTATTGACGAAGTAATTACTTTTTTCAATAGCTTAAAACTTTCTGATTCGGAAAATACTATCGCCAGGCGATTGTTGATCGAAATCAAAAACAGATTGGAATTTTTGAACGATGTGGGTTTGAACTACCTTAGTTTGAATAGGAATTCAAATACACTTTCCGGAGGAGAAAGCCAACGTATCAATCTTGCCACTTCACTGGGAAGCAGTCTGGTGGGTTCAATGTATATTCTCGATGAACCAAGCATAGGCTTGCATTCTAGAGATACGGAGCGTCTTATAAAGGTGCTGTTTAAATTAAGAGATCTTGGAAATACCGTAATTGTTGTGGAACACGATGAAGACATTATAAAGGTAGCGGATCATGTGATAGACATCGGACCGGAAGCAGGTAGTTTTGGTGGAGAGCTTGTCGCTGAAGGTCCCTTTGAAAAAATTCTGAAATCCAATACGCTCACCGCCAAGTACCTTAATGGGAAACTAAAAATAGAAGTTCCGGAAAAAAGAAGGCTGTCCAAAAAATATATTGAGGTTGTTGGGGCCAGGGCAAATAATTTAAAAAATATAGATGTAAGATTGCCTCTTAATACACTTACAATGATCACCGGAGTTTCCGGTAGCGGGAAAAGCACCTTGATCAGAAACATCCTATACCCTGCCCTACAGAAGGTTATCCATCAACACGGTGAAAAACCGGGTCAATTTTCTGAGATCCATGGAGATATGAGTTCCTTGCAGAATATTGAGTTTATCAATCAAAATCCAATTGGCAGGTCCAGCAGGTCGAATCCTGTAACCTATATCAAAGCCTATGATGATATAAGAGGTCTTTATACAGATCAAAAACTGTCAAAATTAAGAGGATACAAAGCCAAATTCTTTTCTTTTAACGTTGATGGGGGACGTTGTGATACCTGTAAAGGAGAGGGAGAAGTAACCATAGAGATGCAATTTATGGCAGATGTACACCTCGAATGTGAAACATGTAAGGGAAAACGATTTAAAAAAGAAGTGCTGGAAATTAACTTTGAAGGAAAGAACATCAATGATATACTCGAAACCACAGTAGATGAAGCTATTCTCTTTTTTACAGAGCATCAGCAGCTTAAAATTGTAAATAAACTAAAACCATTGCAGGACGTTGGTCTGGGCTATGTGCAATTAGGTCAGGCTTCTTCCACTTTGTCCGGTGGGGAGGCACAAAGAATCAAACTAGCCTCTTTTTTGGTTAAAGGTAATAGTAAGGAAAAGACACTTTTTATATTTGATGAACCTTCAACAGGCCTGCATTTTCACGATATCAATAAACTGTTGAAATCATTCAATGCCCTTATTGACAAAGGGCATTCCATTATAGTGATAGAACACAATCTTGATTTGATCAAATGTGCAGATTATATTATTGATCTTGGTCCTGAAGGTGGTAAAACCGGTGGTTATATCGTTGCACAGGGAGTTCCCGAAGAATTGATTAAAAACAAAAAATCCTATACGGCCAAATACCTAAAAGAGAAAATTTTAAACTAAAAATTAATTCAATTTATCTAATTTTTCTTTGGCAAGAACAAATTCCGGTTGAATTTTTAATGCTTTTTGATAGCTTAATTTAGCCTCATCATTTTTCTTCAGTTCTTCTTCAATCAATCCTTTTAAATAAGGAATGGCAGCAATTAACTCAATTTGTTGCGTATGCGTCTGGTTGATTGAAAAGTTCACCTGAACTTTTCCTGTATCATTCAGTCCTTCCACTTTTTTTATCGTTGCATAAGCATCCTCAAACTTGTTCATTGATAGCTCAAGTTTTGACAAATTGTAGCCATGGTAATTATTATTAGTCAATACAAATAACTCCTTATAGGTTTCCATGGCCTTATCTAAAGCCCCTAATGATTCCAGGGAACTTGCTTTAAGTTCCAGCATAGCCTCATTTTTAGGATCTCTTTTCAACACCTCAGCGGCCATCATAAAACAAGAACCGTATTTACGGGCAGAATAGTACATATATGTCAAACTATCTTTATAAGTACTGTTATCTCCTTCCAAAGCGATCAATTTATACATACTATATGAGGCAACACCAGGGTCCCCTATTCTCTTTGCTTTGGCGATAATTTTCTTTTCAATCGCGATCGCTTCTTCATTTGATGATTGAGCGGAAACTGACATACTTATCATGCTAAACACCAATACAGTATATAATATCTTCATTTTAATTAATTTTAAGTGGGGCAAAAATATTCAATTTATTGGAATAATAAATTCTTTTTCAAAAGATTAACAAAGCATTATATGATTAAACAAAAAAAACGCTCAATAAAAATTGAACGTTTTTTTATTTGGGTGGAAGACCGGGCTCGAACCGGCGACCCTCGGTACCACAAACCGATGCTCTAACCAACTGAGCTACAACCACCGTGATACTTTGAAATTACATACTGTAAATTCGGGTGCAAAGATAACCTATTTCATCAGTTCTTCAAATAAAAAATAATTTTTTTTAAATATTTTCTGCTACACAAAATTCATGATTCAAGGTTATATCAATTGATCAAGGTTATCAACGGCTACAAACCGTTCAACTGTAAATCCTTCTGCATAATCCGTACCTATTAACCTACCCAAATCTCTGGCTCTGTAGCTAATACTTTCCAGAAAATTTTGACTGGAAATTGGTGATACTGGTTCTTTTGAATCAGGATCGTAAAATTGTGATGCATATGCCTTAACCGCTTCTGTTTTTTGATCAACAAAACCAGTGACATCAACAACAAAATCTGGCTTAAGGTTCTCCCATTGAATATAATGGTATACATGTTTTGGCCTCCATTCGGATTGGCTCACACCATCAAGCTTAGTCTCTATTCTTCTTAAACCAGACAAAAAACAGGCGTCAGAAACCAGTGAACTCCCCTTGGAATGATCTATATGCCTGTCTTGAACAGCATTGCACAATACAATCTCAGGCTGGTATTTTCTAATCATTCTAATCACTGCCATCTGGTGCTCCTCATCATTGATAAAAAACCCATCTCTGAATCCCAGATTTTCCCTGTGATGTACACCAAGTATTTGAGCGGCTTTTGCCGCTTCGGCATCTCTGATTTCTGCTGACCCTCGCGTACCCAATTCACCTCGTGTCAGATCCAGAATACCTACCTTCTTCCCTCTCGAAATTTCCTTTGCAAGTGTGGCTGAGCAACCCAATTCAACATCATCTGGATGTGCACCTATCGCTAATATATCTAATTTAATCATATGCATTTTTTTAAAGCTTGTTCAATGTCAGCAAGTATATCTTCTTTGTTTTCAAGACCCACTGACAACCTTAATAAATTATCAGATATCCCCTGGGCCTCTCTCTCCTGAGGAGATAGTAAAGCATGAGAAGTTAGACTTGGCTGTATAACGGTACTTTCTACCCCAGCCAGACTCATGGAGGGTTTGATCATGTTAAGTTTTTTCTGAAATAATTTGGCATCTAACTTTATGTCAAGATCAAAAGAAAGCATTCCTCCGAAGCCATGCATTTGTCGCTTGGCAATATCATGGTTTTTATGAGATGTTAAACCTGGATAAAAAACCTTTTTTATCAACGGATTTATTGACAGCGCTTCAGCCACATATTGCGCATTCAGGTTGTGTTTCTCAACGCGTAAGGCCAAGGTTTTTATGCTTCTTTCCAGTAAAAAACACATAAAATCACTAAGGTTTCCTCCAAAATTTCGCCCCTTATACATGATCATGTCAACGTGCTCCTTTGTTCCTGCAACAACCCCTGCACTAATATCGCTATGCCCACTCAAATATTTAGTGGCGCTATGAATTGATAGATCAATACCCAGATCAAGAGGTGTCTGATTTATAGGAGAAGCAAACGTATTATCAATCATACTCACAATACCTTTTGATTTCGCTAAAGTTGCGACCGCCTCAATATCAGTGATGCTTAACAATGGATTTGAAGGCGTTTCTAAGTAAATAACCTTAGTGTTATCCTTAATTTCATTTTCAAAATCACTTATCTCTAAGCCCTTTGTAAAGGAATAATCAATGCCGTACCTTGAAAACTCTTCATGAATCAAATGATGTGTACCTCCATAGATTTCATTTTGAAAAACAACGTGATCCCCACTTTTAAGAAATGCGAATAAACTTGTTGTAATGGCAGACATACCACTGGAAAATGGCAGGGCCTTTTCTCCATTTTCCAATGCAGCCACTTTAGTAGCTACAGCTTCCTGATTTGGTGTGTTAAAATAGCGCGGGTATCGCTTATCTTCAACGTCAAGAAAAGGATAGGAAGTAGCCATGTATATCGGTGAAATAGCTCCTCCAAATTGTTTGTCTTCTATTTGCCCCTCATGGATGCAAACCGTATGCTTACCTCGTTTCTTTGTGGTCATTTTCTAAATTTATTTTTTTTGCAAAACTCACTCCTTTTAGTTACTTCTGATTTTTACATAAATCTTAGGTAAAACAAATGTATTATTTTCATATTAAAAAATGGTCAAAAGCCAAGAGCAGTATCATCTCCTCTCGGGTCAGCTCCTCCTTCAAAGCTGCCATCCGGCAATACCAAAATAGCATCGACTTTTCCAATAATTTTCGACGCTCCTTGACTAAGTTTATATCCTTTTTGCCTCAGCGCTTCAAAATGAATGGTATCAAAAGATTTCTCAAACTGAATGATGTCAGGTAACCACTGATGGTGAAACCTTGCAGCTGCCACTGACTCTTGCATGCCCATATCAAATTCAGTAACATTGAGAATATTCTGTAAAATCGAAGTAATTATTGTTGCGCCTCCTGGTGAGCCCAACACCATAAATAACTTTCCGTCTTTTTCAACTATTGTGGGTGTCATTGAACTCAACATTCTTTTTTCAGGGGCAATTGAATTGGCCTCGGCGCCCAATAAACCAAACATATTAGGAATGCCCGGTTTTGAACTAAGGTCATCCATTTCATTATTTAAAAAAAATCCGCCATCTTCCACAAAAACCTTTGATCCATAAGCTCCATTTAGCGTGGTTGTTACTGAAACAGCATTGCCATAAGCATCAACAATTGAATAATGAGTTGTTTCATTACTCTCCACAATATCTATATTACCATGACCTACATCAGATGAAAGGGTCGCCTTATCCCAAGAAAAATCATGCATCCTGCTTTTGTTATAATGACTGGAAATCAAAGTATCAATCGGTATATCATTAAAATCGGGGTCACCCAGAAAAAAAGACCTGTCAGCGTATACCCTGCGTTCTGCTTCGCTAAGCAATTGGATATATTCAGCACTGTTATGCTCATACTGACCAATGTTATAAGGCGCTATACTTTTTAAGAGTTGGGCCACACAAACCCCTCCACTGGACGGAGGAGGCATTGATATAACCCTGTATCCTTTATATTCAAATGCAATGGGATCGCGCCAAACCGCATTATATTTTTTGAGGTCTTCCTTAGTAATGATACCTCCTAATTGCTGCACATAATTTACCAGCATATCTGCCGTTTCTCCTTCATAAAACTCTGCCCGGCCGTTATCTCGAATTCTTTCAAAAGTCCTTGCCAGTGCCGGATATTTTATCGTATCACCTGCATTCCATTTTTTATCTAAAAAAATGGTTCGATCATTGGCCTTTTGAAAAGACTCGCGATAATTGTTTATTGTTTTGGCTTGTTTCATAGTAACAACAACACCCCTTTTGGCAAGATCTATTGCTGGTTGAATCAATTCAGAAAATGGTTTTGATCCATGTTGTCGATGTAGTTCAAAGAGACCCGCAATAGTTCCCGGAACCCCTATAGACATGGCTCCGAGCGTGCTTTTTCCAGGAATTATCTCGCCGTTTTCATCCAAATACATATCTCTGTGAGCAGCAAGAGGGGCCTTTTCTCTATAATCCAATGAACCCACCTTACCATCTGCAGTTCTAAATACTGTAAATCCACCTCCTCCTATGTTTCCAGAAAATGGATAAGCCACAACCAACGCAAGATCTGTTGCGATCATCGCATCAAATGCATTCCCTCCCTTTTTCAATATGGACAATCCAATTGCTGATGCCTCTACTCTTGCACTAACTACCATGGCACTATCCGCAACCAGACCACGCTGAACCTTTACGTCAACTTTATTTCCTTTACACTGAACAAGAAAAAGGGAGAAACAGGCCAGCAATAATAATTTTGGTAAGTTACTTCTCATCACTATTAATCATATAATCTATTGATTTCTAATATTTTATTATTCGAAAAATCCACCAACTCTTCAAAAAAGAGGGTGAAATCACTTTCAAAACCATCATAATGATCTACCAGATCCTTTACCGCCAGATTCATATTCGATTTTCCTCCGGTTCTGCGATTCATTCCTTCGAGTACTTTTTGAATACCTTCAATTTTCGCATAACTGAGCAACCAATCTTCCTGCACAAGATACTTAGAGAAATACTGCACTTTTTCAGGCAATACCTCATAATGATGATTCAAACTTTTATAAAATGATTGGGTATACCTCTCCAAGGGTATATCAGAATATAAAGCCCAATTTTTAGCTAAAACATGGTCATATAAAATATCTATAATGATACCTCTGTATAAACCATACCTATCATCAAGCCTTCTTTTACTTCTTCTTACCAATCCATGGGCATCCGTAAAGGAATCAATCTGCCTGTGAAGTAATATGCCTTTTTGAAGATCGGACGAATATAACTTGTACTTATTTCCTTTAACATGATCAGCCATAAAATTTCCTATGGTAACCAATTCATGCTCTGGAGACAAAAATATATGTGCTAAATAGTTCATTAAATCATTTGTCTAAAAATAATCTTTTAAACAATATCATTAAAATAAAGTATCGATTAGTTAACAGAGACATTTAAAAGGACTTTATCATCAAAATTTTTAATATTTTTGTAGGCTCCAGGATGATTTCTCTCCCAAAGAAGGAATTGTGTATTTAAAAATATACCATTGTAATTTTAAAACATGGTATTAAATTCATTTTTCTATGTTAGTAAAAAACCAAAAGCAAGCGGCAAAAGCCATTGAACTTGAAGAAAAACACGGTGCGCATAATTATCATCCGCTTCCAGTTGTTTTAAGCAAAGGAGAAGGCGTCTATGTTTGGGATGTTGAAGGTAAAAGGTATTATGATTTCTTATCCGCATATTCTGCAGTAAACCAAGGGCATTGTCATCCTCGAATCATTGGTTCCTTAAAAGACCAGGCAGAAAAATTAACCTTGACTTCGAGGGCATTTTATAATGATCAGTTGGGAGAGTATGAAAAATATGTCACTGATTTTTTCGGTTTTGATAAGGTATTACCCATGAATACAGGTGCAGAAGCTGTTGAAACTGCCATTAAGCTGTGCAGAAAATATGCCTATGAGAAAAAAAACATCCCTGAAGAAAAGGCACAAATTATTGTCTGTGAAAATAATTTTCACGGTAGAACAACAACCATCATTTCTTTTTCTAATGATAAAACAGCCAAAAAGAATTTTGGTCCTTATACACCAGGGTTTATCAAAATACCATATAATGATGCTGATGCGCTGGAGAAAGCCATCAAAGAAAATGATCATATCGCCGGTTTCCTGGTAGAACCTATCCAAGGTGAAGCTGGTGTTTTTGTTCCTTCTGAAGGATACCTTAAAAAGGCTCTTGATATTTGTAAAGAAAATGACGTCCTTTTTATTGCTGATGAAGTTCAAACAGGTATTGCCAGAACCGGGCGCTTATTAGCCACCTGCGGAAATTGTGATTGCGCGGATAAGAATTGCGCTGGGACTCCGGAGGTGAAACCAGATATTTTAATTTTAGGAAAAGCCCTTAGCGGTGGTGTCTATCCTGTATCAGCCGTTTTTGCGAATGATGACATTATGGAAGTTATCAAACCTGGCCAACACGGTTCTACTTTTGGAGGCAATCCTTTGGCTTCAGCAGTTGCCATGGAGGCATTACGCGTAGTAAAAGATGAAAACCTGGCTGAAAATGCTCAGAAAATGGGAGATTTGTTTCGCAAGGAAATGAATAAGCTCGTTGAAGAAAGTGCTTTGGTTACCATGGTAAGGGGAAAAGGCTTACTGAATGCCATCGTAATCAATGAAGCAGAAGACAGTGATATGGCCTGGAACATTTGTTTGAAATTGAGGGATAATGGCTTATTGGCAAAACCAACTCATGGAAATATCATTCGTTTTGCACCTCCTTTGGTCATCACAGAGGACCAACTTATGGATTGTGTAAAAATAATTAAAGACACGATCATTTCAATGGAATCGTAAAATCATTAATTGAATCCAGTTTTAAAATAAAAAAAACCTGACCATTTAAATGATCAGGTTTTTTTTATTTATTGAGTTTGTTTATTAATAACCCTCCGTAAGATGTTGCAACTTTACTTTATTTTCTATTCTGATCTTTTTTCCGGATAAAGAGATGTATTCTTCTTTCTTAAATTCCGAAAGTAACCTGATCGTTGATTCTGTTGCCGTTCCAATTGCATTCGCAATTTCTTCCCTGGTGAGGGTCACCGAAATATAACCTTCACTGTCAACACCAAATATTCTTTCAAAAAATAAGAGAGACTCTGCCAATCTCTCTCTTACGTTTTTTTGCGCCATATTGGCTATAGAAGAATTTGCCTCATCAAGATCCTCAGCCAATGATTTTGTGATCTCCATAGAGAACTCTGAGTTCTTTTTAAACAATTCTAGAATTTCATTTTTTGGAATAAAACATACGTCCATTTCTTCAAGGGCAGTAACAGTCAAGTGAGCCACTGAGTTACTAATTACCGATCTGTGACCTACTAGTTCTCCTCTTCTGATAAATCTTACAATTTGCTCTTTGCCGTTTGGAGCTAGTTTAGTCAGCTTACACTTTCCGTTTCGCAAGCAATAAACTCCTCTTAAGGACGTGCCTTCGCTAAAGATTACTTCTCCTTTCTGAATGTGAATCGTCGTCTTTTTTTTCGCTATTGTTTTAAGTTCTTCAGATGTAACTGAATTAAGTGAATTAAGATCTCGGATAACACATTTTTCACATTCTTCTCTCATGAACTGGTTTTTGATTTCATGCAAATTTATATAAATTCTGATAGCATTCATTTTTTTATGTAATTTTTTTATAAGAAATTTACCCAATTTCCAAAAGATCTATGTCTAAAGATAACTGCTTTCATTGCGGTCTCGATTGTAATGCAGATAGCATTAAGTTTGATCAAAAATCATTTTGTTGTAACGGATGTAAGACAGTTTATGAAATACTAAACCAACATGAACTCACCTGTTATTATGACCTCGAATCTGCTCCAGGCACTGTTCCAAATGATGTTAAAGGGAAATTTGACTACCTCAACAATACAGACATTGCCGCTAAACTGATTGAATTTGATGACGTTGAAACTTCAGTTGTAAATTTTTATATCCCAACTATTCACTGCAGCTCTTGTATCTGGGTGCTTGAAAATCTGCATAAACTTAATAGGGGCGTCAAAGCAACCCTTGTTAATTTTCCAAAAAAAGAAGTAAGGATCACTTTTCGCAAAAGTGAAATTTCACTCCGGGAAGTTGTTGAATTGATTGCCTCAATTGGTTATGAACCCTATATTACTTTGGATAATGCAGATGTTCATAAAAATAAAATTGACAGAAAACTCATTTATCAAGTGGCCGTAGCTGGTTTTGCATTTGGAAATATCATGATGCTATCATTTCCGGAGTATTTCCAAATGGATGAATACTGGCTCAACAGGTTTAAACCATTTTTTAGAGGATTAATGTTTTTATTGTCACTGCCTGCATTGTTGTTTTCGGGTAGGGATTATTTGATTTCTGCCTATAAAGGATTGCAACATGGTATCCTAAATATAGATGTTCCTATATCACTGGGTATACTGGTTTTGTTTTTCAGAAGTACTTATGAGATTGCATCCAATACGGGTCAAGGATATTTCGACAGCATGACTGGTTTGATTTTCTTTTTACTTCTAGGTAAGGTCTTTCAACAAAAAACTTATGGATTTTTATCTTTTGAAAGAGACTACAAATCTTATTTTCCTATTGCAGTAACAAGAATCAAGAGCGACATGGAGGAGGAAAACATCAGCGTTCATGAAATCGAGCAAGGAAATCGCCTGCTGATCAGAAATGATGAAATTATACCTATTGACAGTATATTGATGAATGGAAATGCCATGATTGATTATAGTTTTGTCACCGGAGAATCGGTTCCTGTGGCAAAAAAATCGGGAGACAAACTTTTCGCAGGTGGTAAACAGACCAGTGGTGCTATTGAAATTGAAGCCATACAATCCGTAAAGTCAAGTTACCTTACCCAATTATGGAGTAATGATATTTTTAAGAAAAATGATTCCAAGGACATCAAATCTTTAACCGATTCCATTTCCAAACAGTTTACCATCATTATTCTTTCAATAGCCCTTATCTCTGGTATATATTGGTATTTTACTGATAAAAATGCAGCATTTCAAGTTGTTTCTGCCATATTGATTATTGCCTGCCCTTGTGCCTTGGCGCTATCCGCTCCTTTTGCACTAGGAAATATGATCAGGATCTTTGGCAAAAATAAATTCTATTTAAAAAACACCCATGTGATAGAAGCCATGTCTAAGATTGACAGTATGGTTTTTGATAAAACAGGGACCATAACGTCTAACAAACAAGCTGCAATTACTTATATCGGAGCGGAACTTCAGGAAAAGGAGCTATCCATGATCAAGACCTTGCTTAGATCTTCCAACCATCCGCTAAGCAGAATGCTTTATGAACATATAAAGGTCAAAGAAAAAGGAAGCTTATCCAATTTTAAAGAAATTACCTCCAAAGGGATTCAAGGAGAGGTTGAAGGCTCTCACATTCTTTTAGGCGCTTCTTCATTTGTTGGTGCCACGGAAAATAGCAGCCTTGATACAGTGATTCATGTAAGCATTAACAAAACTATAAAAGGAAAATTTGTTTTTAAAAATGCCTATAGAAAGGGCTTGAAAAACATGATAGCCTCGTTAGAAAAATCTTATGACATCTCTATTCTTTCAGGTGATAATGAGGGAGAAAAAATAAGCTTGCAAACCCTGTTTCCTGCAATGGACCATGTTCTTTTTAATCAAAAGCCTGTCGATAAATTAAATTACATCAAAGCAAAACAAGAACTGGATAAAAGAATCATGATGTTTGGTGACGGACTAAATGACGCAGGTGCATTAGCACAAAGCAATGTGGGAATAGCGATATCTGAAGATATAAATGTCTTTTCTCCGGCATGTGATGGAATACTTGACGCGAAAAGTTTTGAATTGCTACCTGATTTTATAAAACTCACACATAAGACAATGAATGTGATCAAAGTAAGTTTTGCGATCTCGTTTATGTATAATATAGTAGGACTTCTTTTCGCTGTAAGCGGCAACCTCTCTCCTATTGTTGCAGCAATTTTAATGCCCATCAGTTCTATATCTGTTGTTTTATTTGCGACAATTAGCACTAATATTTTAGCAAAAAAAATACTATCTTAGCGTGACTTTTACTTTAAGTAATTTTCAAAACATGACTTTTATCATGTTTCTGTTTTTTCACTTTTTGTTAATTTGTGTCAACTAAAAAATCATTAATGAATATTATATTCATGCTCATCATTGCAAGTCTCTTTATTGCAATACTATTTTTTATTCTATTCGTTAAATCGGTCAAGACCGGGCAGTATGATGATGTGTATACTCCATCTGTCAGAATGCTGTTTGACGACGAATTGGTTGAAAACAAATCATCCGACAAAAAAAACAATCAAAAATCAATCAACTAATTATTAACTAAATTTATTAGATGGAAAAAGAACAATTTTATTACGATAACAAAATAGTAAAAATGTTTCTTATTGCTACCATCCTCTGGGGTGTGGTAGGAATGCTAGTCGGGCTCATCGTAGCTTTACTATTTATTTTCCCAAATATGCTGGAAGGAATTTCCTGGCTAAGCTTTGGACGTTTACGCCCGTTGCACACCAATGCAGTGATCTTTGCATTCGTAGGGAACAGCATTTTTATGGGGATTTACTATTCGATGCAACGCTTGTTAAAAACAAGGATGTTTAGTGACACACTCAGTAAAATACATTTCTGGGGGTGGCAATTAATTATTGTTGCCGCTGCTATTACACTGCCATTGGGATTAACCAGTTCAAAAGAATATGCTGAATTGGAATGGCCTATCGATATTGCCATTACCGTTATATGGGTTGTGATGGGTATCAACATGATTGGAACAATTCTCAAAAGAAGGCAACGACACATTTATGTGGCGATATGGTTTTATCTGGCTACCTTAATAACGGTAGCGGTATTACACATTTTTAATAACCTTGAGTTACCGGTATCTGCCTTTAAAAGTTATTCCATTTATGCTGGTGTTCAAGATGCTTTAGTTCAATGGTGGTACGGACATAATGCCGTTGCATTTTTCTTGACAACACCTGTTTTAGGACTCATGTACTATTTTGTTCCTAAGGTGGCAAACAGACCTGTTTACTCCTATAGATTATCCATCATACACTTTTGGTCACTGATCTTCATTTATATTTGGGCAGGACCACACCATTTACTATATACTGCCTTACCGGAATGGGCACAAAACCTTGGTACAGTATTTTCCGTAATGCTTATTTTCCCATCCTGGGGTGGTATGATCAACGGATTATTGACCTTAAGAGGGGCCTGGGATAAGGTAAGAGAAAATCCGGTTCTTAAATTTTTCGTCGTCGCCATTACAGGTTATGGTATGTCAACTTTTGAAGGACCCATGTTATCTTTTAAATCTTTAAATGCCATTGGTCATTATACTGATTGGATCATTGGTCACGTGCATATAGGTGCCTTAGCCTGGAATGGGTTTATGGCAGCTGGTATAATCTACTGGCTTGTAGAAAGACTGTGGAAAACAGAGTTGTTTTCGAAAAAACTGGCCAATATTCATTTTTGGCTGGGAACACTTGGTATTTTGTTTTATGCGCTGCCTTTATATGTAGCTGGATTTACACAAGCTGCCATGTGGAAACAATTCAATCCTGATGGTACATTAGTGTATGGAAACTTCCTTGAAACGGTAACACAAATCATGCCCATGTATATGATGCGGGCTTTTGGAGGGACTTTATACCTTGCAGGATTCTTATTGTTGGCATACAATATTATAAGAACTGCTCAAGCCGGGTCTACAGTAGAAGATGAATTGGCTGAAGCAGCTCCACTTAAAAAAATATCATCAGCAAGAGTTGCTGGAGAAGGATTACATTCCTGGTTGGAACGAAGAACTATATTGTTCTCTTTCTTGGTTGTCATTGCGATAGCCATAGGAGGAGCCGTAGAGATCATTCCTTTATTGACCGTTGATTCGAACATACCAAAGATCACCTCGGTAAAACCTTATACCCCTCTCGAACTGGAAGGGCGAGACCTTTATATCCGAGAAGGGTGTAACAACTGTCATTCGCAAATGATCAGGCCATTCAGATCGGAAGTTGAACGTTATGGAGAGTATTCTAAGGCCGGAGAATTTGTATATGATTTCCCATTCCTTTGGGGATCTAAAAGAACTGGTCCTGATGTGCACCGTGTTGGTGGTAAATACAATGATAACTGGCATTTTAATCATATGATGGATCCAAGATCCACATCTCCAGGGTCAATCATGCCTCAGTATCCTTGGTTGATTACGGATGATTTGGATATTTCTAACACAGCCAATAAGGTAAATGCCATGGTTACTCTGGGGGTTCCTTATTCACAGTTTGAACTGGATAAAGCGGTATATCTGCTTAAGAATCAGGCGAAGGAAATTGAAAATAATTTGAGACAGGATCCTGAATTTGTAAAAAATTACGGAACGGCTCAAATCGAAAATAAAGAAATCGTTGCCATGATCGCTTATTTACAGAGATTAGGTACAGATATTAAAGCGGAAACCGCAGAATAAATTAGACTTATGTTAAAGTATATAAAACATCATGTGGATACTATTTCAGGAGTTGAAATATATCCTATCATTTCGCTATTACTATTTTTTTTGGTATTTACATCTATGCTCATTATTGTATTGAAAATGCCCAAAAAAAATATTGAAGAATTAAGTAATTTACCATTAGATAATGATATAAAAAATAACGATCATGAGTGATAAAAAACAACTAAGCGGTTGGAAAAAATTTCTCCATTCAATGACCAAAGCCCATGATTTGGGATCGGAGGAAGAAATCATGACCGACCATGATTATGACGGAATTAGAGAATTAGACAATGTGCTCCCTCCATGGTGGAAATACGGTTTTTATATTACCATTGCCATTGGGATCTTTTATTACGTGCAGGTATTTACCAATTCTGAAAAATATAGTCAGGAAAAAGAATATGCCGCAGATGTTGAAAAAGCAAAACAAGACATTGAAGCCTATAAAGCAGCCAATCCAGAATTATTTAAACTTGATGTTACACTCTTAACAGACGAGGCAAGTTTAACAGCTGGGAAAGCAAATTATGATACCTATTGCGTGGCTTGTCATATGGCAGACGGAGGCGGTGGTATTGGACCAAACCTTACAGATGACCAATGGATTTTAGGTGGAGGTATGGAAAATATTCTTAAGACCCTTAATGAAGGTGGTAGAGCCGGTAAGGGTATGATTTCGTGGAAAAATACATTTGATAATGATCAACTTCAACAACTTGCCAGTTATGTAATTTCATTAAATGGCACTACTGCTGCAAACCCAAAGGCAGCTGAAGGAGATATCATTTGGAGCAAACAGTAGATTCGTGTTTAGTTCTCGCTTAGGCGATCTGCTGTGTTTTTGATTTTTTTAGTTAGTAGTAGAAAAGGCTGCGCTTGTCCTGAACAGACATTGTAGCCTTTTCAAATACCCCCAGAATATGAATAATCCGGAACAAGAGAATTTTAGAGACAGCATTGCTACTATTGACAAGGAAGGGAAACGCAACTTTATTAACCCTAAAAAGCCCGAAGGTCGATATACCAATTATCGCACCTATGTTAGCTGGTTTTTACTGGCTATTTTATTTGCCTCGCCCTTCATCAAAATTAATGGAAATCAGTTTTTACTTTTCAATATCATTGATCGTAAATTCAACATTTTCGGACAACCATTCTGGCCACAGGATTTTTATTTATTGGTCCTGTCTTTGTTGGTCTCAGTCGTTTTTATCATCCTCTTTACGGTGATTTTTGGACGTATTTTTTGTGGATGGATGTGTCCTCAAACCATTTTTATGGAAATGGTATTTCGTAAAATTGAGTATTGGATCGAAGGAGATCGCACCAAGCAAATAAAACTAGACAAACAGGCGTGGAACGCAGAAAAAATAAGAAAAAAGACCATCAAGTGGACCTTATTTGCGTTTGTTTCATTTTTAATAGCGAATGCATTTTTAGCCTATTTTATTGGGGGTGATATTCTAATTCAACATATAAAAGACGGGCCGGTTGCCCATGTAGATACTTTTATCAAACTTGTCGTATTTACTTCAGTTTTTTATTTTGTATTTGCCTGGTTCAGAGAACAGGTTTGTATTATTGCATGTCCTTATGGACGTTTACAAAGTGTTTTACTCGATAATAAATCTATTGTAGTTGCATATGATCACAAACGAGGCGAAAGCAGGCAAAAACTAAGAAAAAATGAAGATAGGGAAGAGAAAGAATATGGAGATTGTATAGACTGTAAACAATGCGTGTTGGTTTGCCCAACAGGAATAGACATTCGCAACGGCACACAATTGGAATGTGTTAATTGCACGGCTTGTATCGATGCCTGTGATTCAATGATGGATACAATCGGTTTTGACAGAGGGCTGATCAGATACGCCTCAGAAAACAATATTGAAAAAGGTGAAAAGTTCTCTTACAATACACGTATCATAAGTTATATCGTAGTTTTGACGCTATTGTTCTCCTTTTTTGTAACTTTATTGTTCCTTCGTAATGATGTGCAAGCCAATTTATTGCACTTACCAGGTCAACTATACACAACTAATGGTGAGGAAGTTAGCAATGTTTATACGTTCAAATTGATCAACAAAACCAATGATGTTTATGAGAATATTAAGATTCGCTTAGTGTCACATGAAGGGAAAATTGAGGTTGTTGGAGGACAGGTTAATATTCCCAAAGGAGGACTATATGAAGGAACTTTATTTATCAAGATCAATAAAGAAGATCTTTCATCCTCAAAAGAAAAAATTAATATAGGTATTTATGCTGATGAAGAGTTAATTGAAAAGACACATACCAATTTCTCTTCTCCATTGCAGATCAAATAAATTATAGAAATAAGACATATTTATATGAAGTTACGATTCACTTGGGGTACGGGAATATTTTTAGCCATGCTAGCATTTATGATCTTTATACTTTCATTTGTGTATAAATCCATTGCAATGGATGAATACCAACATGAATTGGTATCAGAAGACTACTATAAAGAGGAACTTCATTATCAGGAAGAGATCGATAAATTGAACAATTCAAATTCCTTATCACAAAACATTGAATTGGTGAATTCTAAAGAAGGTATTTTAGTGAATTTCCCAAAGGATATAGCAGAAGCATCTATTGTTGGTTCTATATATTTTCAAAGGTTGTCAAATGAAAAACTTGACTTTACTGAGCAAATCAGACTTACTGATCATCATCAATTGATTCCTGTTGAAAAACTGGTTTCCGGAAAATGGATTGTTAAAATAGATTGGGAAGCCGAACAGGAGCAGTATCTTTTTAAAGAAACCTGGTTTTATTAATTGTTAAGATTATTTTATACACTGCACTCATATTAGGATTATTAGGCAGCTTCCACTGTATCGGCATGTGTGGGCCCATTGCCTTTGCATTGCCTGTAAACAAAACCAACAAACTTCAAACTGCTCTTGGCACAACATTATACCATCTTGGCAGAATATTGAGTTACAGCATAATAGGTCTGCTATTCGGGCTCCTTGGCCGGGGACTGTATCTAGCTGGTTTTCAACAACGTTTATCTATACTTATCGGGGTTATCATGATTTTACTCGTGCTTATCCCGGCAAGATTTTTGAATAAATTTCACTTGACCAGACCCTTGTATCAACTCATTGGAAAAGTAAAATTCAAGTTAGGGCTATACCTGAACAAAAGTTCCTTAAAGGCACTTTTCTTAATAGGTTTTTTTAATGGATTTCTTCCTTGCGGATTGGTTTATATGGCCCTGCTTGGAGCCATTTCTACTGGTGACTTAATTAATGGTGCTGCTTATATGGCTGTCTTCGGGCTCGGTACTATTCCATTGATGACAGGGGCCGTTTATTTAGGTAATTTTTTAAAAGTTTCTGTTAGGAATAAAATTCAGAAAGCAATTCCTATATTTGTTATTATCATTGGTCTCTTATTCATTTTAAGAGGGCTTGGACTAGGAATACCATATGTTTCTCCAGCTGACACTCAGTTACTGATTTCCAATGATCCAAATGCATGTATAACAGAATAATCTATGAATAAAAATCCTGATAAGATAATTACAGAAGCCGAATTCAATACCATAAAATCTCATGATGATCTTTTAAAGATCGTAAAAGATAAAGATATTGATATCAGTAGCGTTTTATCCAAAGTCCATTATGAAAGGGAAAAGGAAAAACTACAGGTAGAACTCGTAAAGTTACAGCAGTGGGTAAAAAAGCATGATAAACGTGTTGCCATTATTTTTGAAGGAAGAGATGCTGCTGGGAAAGGTGGAAATATCAGGCGGTTTACAGAACATTTGAACCCAAGATCCATGCGATTGGTAGCCCTTAACAAACCTACTGATGTAGAAAGAGGGCAATGGTATTTTACACGGTACATCCAGCATTTACCAAATCCGGGAGAAATTGTCTTTTTTGACAGATCATGGTACAATCGAGCAGTTGTTGAGCCTGTGATGGGGTTTTGCTCACAACGTCAATACCACCAATTTATGGTACAATTACCTGAATTTGAGCATATGCTCTATGAGGACGGTGTAACTATTGTAAAATTTTGGTTATCCATCACCAAAGAAGAGCAACTCAAACGCTTTGATTCAAGAGAAGATAATCCCTTAAAGAGATGGAAATTCAGTCCGGTTGATAGAAAAGGACAGGAATACTGGGATGATTATACAAAATACAAGGAACAGATGTTTAGTAAAACACATACGGCTTTTAGCCCATGGATTATTGCTAAAACAAACAATAAGGAAACAGCAAGGCTAGAGTGCATGCGTTATGTATTATCACTGTTTGAATACGAAAACAAAGACGACAGCGAAGTGTCTCTATTGCCAGACCCAAATGTGATCATGCGCTATTTCCGTTCCTTACACAAATACGATTAAAATTCTATGGAAACATTTTCTGAAAAAGACCTGAAAAAACTGAATTCCAAAAAGGGATTATTGTCGATACTCTTTAACAAAACAATCAATTTACCCAAAACCATCAGGTATATAGATTATGAGAAACAGTTAAAGGTAATGCAAACTGAACTGATCAGACAACAGACCTGTATCATTGAAGAAAATATGCGTGTCATTGTTATATTCGAAGGAAGAGATGCAGCCGGTAAAGGTGGTGCTATTCGCAGGATCACAGAAAGGATCAACCCACGTCATTATCGTATCGTCGCTTTGCCAAAACCAACCGAAGTTGAACAAAGTCAATGGTATTTTCAAAGATATATTCAACAATTTCCCAAGGCAGGTGAAATCGTATTTTTTGACAGAAGCTGGTACAACAGAGCTGTTGTTGAACCTGTTAACGGGTTCTGCACCGATGAAGAATACAACCTCTTTATGAAACAGGTTAATGATTTTGAAAGGATGATCACTGAATCAGGCATACTTTTGGTGAAAATTTATATGTCAATTTCGAAAAAAGAACAAGCCAAACGCTTTGAAGATATTCGCAACAATCCATTAAAACAGTGGAAAATGAGTAAGGTCGATGAAAAGGCTCAGGATCTATGGGATTCTTATACGTTATATAAAAGTAAAATGTTTGAAAATACTAAAAATGGTGGGATTCCATTTAAAGTGATTAAGGCCAACAGAAAAACTGACGCCAGAATCGAAGCTGTTGACCATATGCTTGAAAGTATTCCTTATGATAAAAACAAGGAGATTTAATCCTGTTTCTTAGATTTTCTGAACATAAAATAGAATCCGACCAGTATCATAGGTATACTCAATAATTGGCCGGTATTGAGGTCCCACTCACCTCTTTGATCAACCTGCGCTTCTTTAAAAAATTCAACAATCAACCTTACGGACCATAGAAACACCATAAACAGTCCAAAAAGGTAGCCAAGTTTTTCTCTTTTATCTGTTTTCCAGTACACATACCATAAAACAATAAAAGTGATCAAATAGCCAAATGCTTCATATAACTGAGTTGGGTGACGCGGAAAATCTTCTCCCAATTGTTTAAACACAAAACCATAGTCTGTATTGGTAGGTTTACCGATGATCTCCGAATTCATCAAATTACCAATCCTTACAAATATGGCACCACTTGCCACAGGAACAACAATCCTATCCAAAATCCATAACATAGGCTTTTGAATCACCTTTTTAGAGTAAAAATACATGGCAATGATGATTCCAATAGCAGCCCCATGGCTCGCCAATCCTTGATAACCTGTAAACTGAAAGGGATTAAACTTCACAGGTAACAAAACTTCTAGAGGATGAGATAAAAGAAATGCTGTATCATAAAATAAAAAGTGTCCGATTCTTGCACCTAGCAACGTTGCGATCACCGTGTAAATAAACAAGGAATCCAGTTTTTCTAAACTTACTCCTTCCCTATTAAAGATCTTCTTCATGATTTGAAGACCTAATACAAAGGCTATGACAAACATAAGACTGTAATACCTAACGGCGAATGAACCAATTTTAACAAGCTCTATGCTTGGGTCCCAATCAATACTTAAAAACAACATTTAGTTTTATTTTAGGCGTAAATATAAATGAAAGTACTTAATTACTACTCTCTTCATTACGGTTATTATTTACTTCTTTTTCTGGAACCGGATCATACCCGCTTCCTCCCCATGGATGACATTTTGATATCCTTTTCACCGCCAACCAGCCTCCTTTGAACAATCCATGAATCTTTAAAGCTTCAACGGAATAATGGGAGCATGTTGGAGAGTATCTGCAGCTCGCCGGTGTATAAGGAGATATGGCTACCTGATAGAAACGGATCAGCATCAGAAAGGGGAATATCAAGATCCTTTTAATCATAAGCGCACTGGTCTTTAGTTAAGCGAATATGTAGTGCCCTCTTTTCCATCTTTTAATTGAATACCAAGAGCTATTAATTTATCCCTGATTTGATCTGACAAAGCCCAGTCACGATCTTCCCTGGCCTTTTTTCTCATCTCGATCAATAATTGCACTAAACCATCAAGTCTGTCAGAATTATCATCGTGTTTATGGACATTCTCCAAGCCCAGAATATCAAATACAAAAGTTTGTATTGTATCTCTTAAAAGATCAAGATCCCCTTGGGTCAGAGACTCCTTACCATCATTGATCAAATTAATCCATTTTACGGCCTCAAAAAGATGAGCTATTAAAATCGGTGAATTAAAATCATCATTCATGGCCTCATAACATTTCTGTCTCCATGCTTCGACTTCTAAGGTTGATGTTTCTGATGATTCTATCTTTTTGGAAAGTTCAACAGCCTCCATAAGTCTGTTATAGCCTTTTTCGGCAGCTAAAATGGCATCATTTGAAAAATCAAGAATACTTCTGTAGTGCGCCTGCATCATAAAGAACCTGGCAACACTAGGAGTAAAAGCTTTAGAAATATTAGCATTCTTTCCACTAAATATCTCTTCCGGCAGGATATTATTTCCAGTTGATTTTGCCATTTTCTTTCCATTCATGGTCAGCATATTACCATGTAACCAGTATTTCACCGGATTCACATGATTACAAGCCTGCGCCTGGGCAATCTCGCACTCATGATGAGGGAACTTAAGATCCATTCCTCCTCCATGAATATCAAATTTTTCACCTAGGTATTTAGTGCTCATCACAGTACACTCAAGGTGCCAGCCCGGAAATCCTATCCCCCAGGGTGAATTCCATCTTTGGATATGTTCAGGATCCGCCTTTTTCCAAAGTGCAAAATCCTGAGGATTTTTTTTATCGGATTGCCCGTCAAGATTTCGTGTATTCTCTATGGCGTCATCAATATTTCTTTTCGATAAGATACCGTAATGCTCTTTTTCATTATACTTAAGCACATCAAAATAAACGGATCCATTCACCTCATAGGCCAGTCCGTTCTTCAATATGGTTTCTATGGCCTCTATCTGCTCCAAAATATGACCAGTTGCTGTTGGTTCTATACTGGGTGGAAGAAAATTAAATTTTTGTAATATTTCATGAAAATCAGTCGTGTATTTCTGTACAATCTCCATGGGCTCCAATTGCTCAAGCCTGGCTTTTTTTGAGATCTTGTCTTCCTCTGAATCATCTGTAAGATGGCCGGCATCAGTAATGTTTCTAACATATCGAACTTTATATCCCAAATGGAGGAAATAGCGATAGATCATATCAAATGACATAAAAGTTCTTACATTCCCAAGATGCACATTGCTATACACTGTTGGGCCACAAACATACATGCCAACATATCCTTCTTTTACAGGTTCAAAAGGTTCTTTTTTATTGGTAAGTGAATTATATAGAAACAATTTTTGCATCATTTGTGATCTTATAATTATTGTGAATTTCAGGTCTCCAAATATAAGAACTATTACGAGAATGTAGCTCAAAAAAAAACATCCGAAAATTATCTCGGATGTTTTCATTTCAACTTCAAATGTCCTTATTATATGGTGCTGATTTTACAATAATCCACGTCCATTTCTAATTTTGCATTTCTAGGCACTTTGATACGTAAAGTTTTCTTGATCTTTACCTTTTGCCTGTCTCTCATAATTCTTTGAACCTCAAATTCTCTTTTCTTTGCACCCTCAGCAATCATTACCGATCTTTCTTTTTGCGCTTGTCTTTGCGCTTCTCGCACCTCAGCCTGAGCCTCCTTTGCATGTATTCTCGCCTCTTCCATCGCTTCTTTTTGTATCTCTCTCATTTCTTTTTGCATCTCCTTCTGTTCTCTCATTAATTCTGCCTGATTCTCCTTTAATTCTTTCTTCAGAACTTTCATTTGCTCCTTGTGTTCCTCCTGCCATTCTTCAAGATACTCGCTGTTCTTCTCAAACTCTTTATAATCAAAAGCTATAGAATCTCCCATAACTCGAAAGTTTTGATCCATATTGAATTCTATATCCGGGAAATTTTCAAACTCTGGTAAGACGAAATTCATTGAATCAAGAATATCAACAACCATAGCGCCAACATCAGGAATATCTACAACTACATTTCCATGGTATTTGTCATTATTGATAAAGAAATACTCATTACCAAAATTACTCGAACTCGATCTTATTTTAATATTTTCTGCATCGGCCTGTGCGCTAATGTCCCAACTGTCGAAAATCGCTTTAGCTTCATCTTCCGGCAGGCCTTGAATACTCATGATACCTTCAACTTCTACTTTATTCTTACTCCATTCTACGATTTCTATCTCTGTATAAGATGCTTCTATGGAAATCTTGGTATTGCTTCCCACTTTGAATTCCTGCATGGGCTTCGTAAATTGCTGTGCAAAAGAACTCAATGATAACGAGAAACTAAGGATCAATAATTTAAAGTGTGTGCTCTTCATTTTCTTTAGATTTTAATTTTTTTAATTCGTTTTTTAACTCGATCATCAATTGTAGTCTCATTTGTAAATTGTCTATCAAATTATTGATGAGTTCCTCATCAATTTTATTGATCTGTAATTGTTCACTTTGAAGTTTATATTCGTTTGTAAGGCTATTCATTTTTCGAAAATATTCTTGCAGAACAAGCTTATTCCCGTCAGTTACATTCAAGTTTGCCAATTCAAGATTTATGGCGGTGAGGTAATAATTTTCAATCTTCTTTAATTCAGGAGAAAACTCCTCCAGAGATACCTTTGCACTTGGGGCCTGGATTTGATCTTTAGGATTGCTCTGGGTAAAAGTGACCAGGTATCCCATTGCGAACAGCATAACCACTGATGCCGCGATCATCAAATATTGTAAAGAACCACCTGAATTACTATGCAGCTCTTTTTGAAGTTTTTTTTCGAAAACAGAACGATGATCATTTGATAATTCTCTCAGCATCTTTTCTTTTTTTAATTTTTCTTTAATATCAACTTTCATAATTTTCATGAATTAATAGTTCTTTCAATTTACTTTTCCCTCTTGATAGTTGGGATCTGGATGCTACTTCTGATATTTCCAGGATCTGCGACACTTCCTGATGATCATAACCTTCCAAAAGATACAATTTGACCACATTTTTACATTTCTGTGGCAGGCTTTCTATACATCTGTATATAACAGCCATACTTATATCGCTATCCACTTCCAAAGGATCATCATTTGGCAGGTAAGCGACCTCTTCTTTCAATTCAACTGTTTCTAATTTCTTTTTCTTTAACCAATCTAAACTTTGATTGATCACAATTCTTTTCAACCAAGAACCAAAACTAGCCTCGCCGGTATAGGTGTCTATTTTTTTAAAAGCTTTTATAAAGGCTTCCTGCATAACATCCTGAGCAATATCGTCATCCTTTATGAAATTGAAGGCAGTATTAAACATCGCCTTGTAATAGAGATCATAAAGTTGCATCTGAGCTCGACTGTCATTATTTTTGCATTTCTCAATTAAATGCAACTGATTTTTTATATTCATCTAGCTATTGATTCTACACTAAATACGATTGAATTATCATGTTGTGGCATATTCAGTTTATTTTTTTTTATTTATATCAAATAAAATTACATATAATAATCTCCATAGTCCAAAGCCTTAAAAGATTACAATAAAAAAAGGCCCATAGCGGGCCTTTTTTTTATTGATGATGTAAGTGTTTTATAACTATTTATTGTCTACTATCTCTAATTGAAATAAAAGATCAGCATTAGGAGGAATAACACCTCTCGATCCTTGCTCACCATAACCCAGGTGCGAAGGAATAACTAATAACACTTTATCTCCGTAATTCATTTGCTGAAGACCTTCTTTAAATCCGGCAATTAAACTGGCATCGGGACTATAATCCATCTCTACTGGAGCATACATATTCATTTGATCTCTTCTAGGATCATATTTTCCACATACTTCTGCGATCTCTTTTATATTGCTATCAAACAAATCACCAGTCTTAAAATAACCTGCATAATTCACGCCAACTTTAGACCCAATGACTGGCTTTATACCCTTCCCTTTTTTAATTGAAATGATTTTCAACCCAGAAGGAAGTATTTTAGCAGATGCTTCATTGTCTATAACGAACTGTAGCAGGTCTTCTTTATGTTTTTCTTTAAGTTCTTGCGCCAACTTTTGGCTTTCCTCAATTTTCCCAAAGTAACTCGTAAATTCACTGGCTGCATCAAATTGCTTGGCTTGTTTACCAATCTTAATGATCTCTATCCTTTGAATCAAATCATCTTGTTCCATAGAATCAACTACCTCTTGTCCTTTAACAACATAACCAAAAACCGAATGCTTTCCATCGAGAAATTTCGTTTCCTTATGTGTAATAAAAAATTGAGACCCATTGGTATTAGGACCAGAATTAGCCATTGACAAAATTCCAGGTCCATCATGAGTAAGCGCTAGCTCACCATTCTCATCCATTGGAAATTCGTCCTCAAATTTATAGCCTGGATTACCAGAACCATTACCTCTTGGGTCACCCCCTTGAATCATAAAATCTTCAACTATTCTGTGAAATTTCAATCCATCATAAAACCTTTTACCTTTGAATTGATCATCCACATATGGATTTGTTCCTTCTGCCAGTGATACAAAATTAGCCACGGTAACCGGGGTAAGTTCATAGTCAAGTTTTAACAAAATATTCCCCTTATCTGTTAGAAGATCTGCATAAACCCCATCATCCAAATCACCGTATTGAGCACTTTTACACGCACCTATACTTACCAAAAGAACGAGCAGGATAGAATTAATTATTTTCATTTTTACTTAATTTATTAATTTTTAATAATTGAACTGTATATATTAAAGGTTGATTGGGTTCGATCTTATCGTTTCCAGTATAACCGTAGGCTTTGTGTGACGGGAACAAAAAAGTGATCACTTCACCTTCTTTCATTAGTTTAAATCCATCCTGAAGACCTGTAATCAATTCCTCCTTATCAACCAAATAACTTTTGGTCCCTAACGCTTCTTTGGTATAAAGAATTGTATTGTCCAAACTTTTAATTTCATGACTGTAAAATACAGCATCTCCACTTTTTGCTATGTAATTTTCAGACGGGACTTCAACGTCATAATAATACCAAAAACCATATTCAGAACTCTGGTACTGATGAAGACTATCAGATTTCATTTTCTGCATTAATATGGCATTTTCCGCTTTATTGAGTAATTTATTCCTTTCAATGGATTCACTCATAAACGAACTGGTTTTTCTGACTATTGGTTTTCTGGCCTCAGAGTTTGAACAAGAAATAAAAACTGTTGAACAAATCAAGATGAGTAGTATATGCTTCATGATGAAAAGGTTAATTCATTTGTTAAAGAAGGTAAAATATCTACGAATTTTTTTACTGTTTCACTCAGGGAAAGATCACTTCTTCCGCCTGCCGCATTCACATGACCTCCTCCATTAAAGTGCATACGAGAAAATTCATTCACAGAAAACTCTCCTACAGACCTCAAGGAAATTTTAATGATCTTTTGCTTTTTATCTTCAATAAAAATGGCTGCAAACATTACATTTTTAATAGAAAGCGCATAATTCACAAAACCTTCTGTATCTCCTCGTTGAAACTTATATCTGTTGAGTTCGTTTTGTGACAAGGTGATATAGGCAGTGTGGAATCTATCCAGCACGACCATATTGTCAAGAGCACGACCCAGTAATTGCATTCGATTATAGGTATTTACATCGTGAATCCTATTATAAATAACCGCATTATTGGCACCCTTATCTAAAAGATTTGCAACTACTCTATGTGTTGCACTAGTTGTGGCGGGAAATCGAAAAGAACCGGTGTCTGTAAGGATTCCTGTATATAGGCAACTCGCAATATCTTTGTCAATCAATTCCTCCTGGCCCAGTCTTTCAATAAACTGGTAGACCATTTCACTTGTTGAACTCATACTGGAATCAACAAAAGAAAAATCGGCATAATCATCCGGCTGCTGGTGATGATCTATCATCACATAAACTGGTTTTATCTCTTCCATTACCGGCTCCATTAGCTCGCCTAAACGATGAAAAGCATTAAAATCTAGGGTAAATACCAATTCTGCTGCATGCAGGATCTTTTTCCCTCTTTCCTTATTCGCTTCAAATATCTCAATTTGATCTTGACCGGGTAACCATTTCAAAAATTCAGGGCAGTCATTCGGCGAGACAACCGTGACTTCGTGTCCAGTTTTAACAAGAAACCAATAGAGTCCAAGACTAGAACCATAGGCATCTCCATCTGGATTTCTATGGGTCACAATAGCTACTTTTTTAGGCGCTGAAAGTACTTCTTTTAATCGTTGAAAATCTGCTTCATTCATAGTCTGCGAATATACAATAAAAATAATATTAACATATTTATTTCACATACTTTAAGATTGTTTTATACACTTCATGCTAACCTGTTTACTCATTATAATTATTTTCAATACACAAGAAAATACTCCACCTAGAAATGAAAATTTTATGAACCGTAATAAGCTCTTAAAGAAGGTGTTGTGTATATTTTTTGAGTGATTTTCAGGGCCGTATATTAGGTGTGTAGTTAGGGAAAAAATGAAATCTAGGAAAGAAAATTATCAAAAGATGGAACACAATCTTGCTGATTTGCTAATAAAAAAATCGGCATAAATAATTAACCTATAAGTTGGCCCATGATGAAGACTTATTCAGTGTCTGATTGAATAAGTTTATGATCAGATAAATAATTCCAGATCAAAATTTTGAACTTCATAGTTTTGATTTGAATTGAAGTGATTTTAAAATGAGATTTTGCTGGGAAATGATGTTCTTTTTAATGAGGTCAATCAAAAATATTAAAAATTAACATAAGATACACCGCCATTAACCTTCAAAAAAAGTATTTTCGCAAAAAAAAATTGAAATTTATTCAACATGGCAACAAATAGAACATTTACAATGCTAAAACCTGATTCTCTTGAAAAAGGTAATACAGGAGCAATTTTGGAAAAGATCAGTGCCTCAGGTTTTAAGATCGTGGCAATGAAACAAACTCAGATGAGCAAAAGAGACGCGGAAACTTTTTATGCTGTCCACAGTGAAAGACCCTTTTTTGGTGATTTAGTGGAATATATGACCAGAGGTCCTATCGTAGCCGCAATACTTGAAAAAGACAATGCGGTTGAAGACTTCAGAACACTGATTGGAGCAACGAATCCTGAAGATGCAGCCGATGGAACGATCAGAAGGTTATTTGCAACATCGATCAGTGAAAATGCGGTTCATGGCTCAGATAGCGATGAAAATGCTCAAATTGAAGGTGCTTTTCATTTTTCAGGAAGAGAGGTATTCTAGACCATCTATATATTAAAAAAAAATACCGCTCATCAGAGCGGTATTTTTTTTACTTTAATTTTACATTTGATGATGCTACATCAATTTAATTGATTTAATAGACAACTTGGGTAAACTAGTGTTCAGCATTTTTACAATTTTATCCTTTCCATATTCTAATTCTTCGCGCAAAGCAGAAGAAGCCAACTTGACAAAAATAGTGTGATTTTTTAAGGTAACAGATTCAGTGTAATTCATAACTCCTTTTCCCATAACTTCTCCCCAGGCTTCCTTTACATAAATCTGATCCATTCCTTTTTGCAACTTATTTTCCTGCAACATTTGTGGAATCAGGTCCTTTAATTTACTGGTATCATTATCTCTTTTACTCATAGCTCATTTTAAAGGCCAAACATTTTATAGGATTGACCTGTTTCTTTAATCAATGCTTCGGTTCTCACATCATGCGTGTCAGTAATAAACAACTGTCCAAAACTATCATCATTCACAAGATGCAACAATTGCCCCACCCGCTGATCATCTAATTTATCAAATATATCGTCAAGAAGCAAAATAGGTTTGATCTTTGATTTTTTTGTGATAAAATCAAACTGGGCCAATTTCAAGGCGATCAAAAATGATTTCTGCTGACCTTGAGAGCCAATTTTTTTTACAGGATGGTCATTGATCTGAAAAAGAAGGTCATCTTTATGTATTCCTGCTGATGAATATTGCAACATCTTGTCTCTTTCGAGATGCCGCTGCAGCATTGTCTTATAATCAGTATCCTCTAACTGAGTTTTATAAGAAAAGGAAACTTCTTCCTTTAAATTATCTGCTGCTGATTTTTCTATAATATGATGATAACGCTTGTTAAATATTGGTGTAAATTCCTTCACAAAAGCCTTACGTTTTTCAAAAATTCTTAGCCCAAATGCACTTAACTGGTCATCATATATGTCCAAATTATCTCGATCAAAAGTGAAATTCGCCGCAAAATACTTCAGCAATGAATTTCTTTGACTAAGTGTTTTATTATATAAAATAAGGTCTTGAAAGTACTCCCTATCATTCATGGAAATGATCATATCCATGAATTTTCTTCTAAACTCACTTCCCTCACTGATCAGATTTGTATCCGAAGGAGAAATGATGACCAAAGGAATCAGCCCAAAATGATCTGACAATTTTTCATATTCCTTTCCGTTCCTTTTAACAATTTTTTTATGGCCCTTCTTTAAACTGCAATGTATATGCTCCTTTCTGTCTTCCTTTCTATATATGCCGTCCAAAACAAAAAAATCACTTTCATGTTTGATGTTCTGAGAAGCAATGGCATTGAAATAACCTTTTGTATTTGACAAGTAATATATAGCATCGAGTACGTTGGTCTTCCCTACTCCATTGTTTCCGACAAGGCAATTGATTTTCTGATCAAAATTAAATGATCTTTCAGAAAAATTCTTAAAGTTGATCAGTGAAATACTTTCTAAAAACATAGATAAAATACTTGTAAATGCCCATTCCCTTTGGTTAAGCCGGACCCTTTTCTTATTCGTTAAAAAAAATAGATACTAACTTATTAATTTTTAACTATTTAAACCCTTTTGCGATTCAAAGAAGTGAACCATACAAAAAAACAAAAATTAAGTTTAAATTAAGTTAATAATTTGAATAAAAATTTTATTTTTGCGCAGTTAATAAAAACACTGATGGCGACTTATAAAAAAAGAGGAAATAAAGTAAAGAAAGGTAATCAAGCTAGCATTGAAGATCAAAGTACAACAGCAGAGGTGTTTAACACCTTGGATGAAACTGCTTCAAGATCTGAGCAATGGGTTGAAAAAAATCAAAAAATCATTTTCACTGGATTAATTGTAGTAGCTGGTGTCATTCTTGCATTTTTGGCTTATAACAAATATATCCTTGAACCAAATGAAAAGGAAGCCGCTGATGAACTTGCATTTCCAAAAAGATACTTTGAAGAGGCGCAAAATACAAGTGTTGCTGTAGATTCTCTTTTTAACCTTAGTCTGAATGGGGCTGATGGCAAATACGGTTTGATCGATATTGTTGACAACTATGGAAGTACCAAAGCAGGAAATCTTGCCAAATATATGAGTGGTATTGCTTTCTTGAAGACTGGTGATTATGAAAGTGCAATAAAATATTTAAGTGATTTCTCTTCAGAGGATGAAATGCTTGCTGCTTTAGCCAAAGGAAATATCGGCGATGCTTTTGTTGAAATTGAACAGCCTGAAGATGCTTTGCAATATTACTTGGAGGCAGCGAATATAAAAGACAATAATTTTACTTCACCTTTATATTTGTTCAGAGCTGGAAATCTAGCAATGGATCTTGGTCAATTTGATGACGCCGAAGGTTATTACACTAAAATTAAAGATAACTATCCAAAGTCTGAAGAGGCAAAAAATATCAGTATTTACATTCAAAGAGCTAAGCTAGCACAAAAATAAATTCTGATGGCTACAACTAATCTTTCCTTATACGATAGCGAAAGCATCCCGAATGCTTCTGGTTATCAATTTGGAATTGTAGTGTCTGAATGGAATCCCGAGATTACTCAAAATTTATACGAAGGAGCACTTAACACCTTGCTAAAACATGGTGCGGTTACTGAAAACATTAGGGCGATAAAAGTTCCCGGTAGTTTTGAACTTGTTTATGCTTGTAAACAATTACTGGCTAACAAAGAGCTCGATGCCGTCATTGCCATTGGAAATGTAATTAAGGGAGAAACAGAACATTTTACTTTTGTTTGTGAAGGGGTTACACAAGGCATAAAAGATCTAAACCTGCAGTTTGACACGCCTACAATATTTTGTGTATTGACTGATCATAACAAACAACAATCGATTGACAGATCCGGAGGGAGACATGGTAACAAGGGAATAGAATGTGCTGTTGCAGCAATCAAAATGGCCGCTTTAAAAAACGAGCTGTAATTTCTACGCTCTTTCCATTATCAGTTTTTAACAGAACTTTATTTGACCAGTTGATCTTATTTATTTAATTTTGTTACAATTGCAAAAGAAGTGCTATGTTCGGAAAAGCTTTTAAGCCAAGGGCCCATTATGTATTCGATTACAAGCCTCGTTATTATGACGAGCGTAAGGAGCGTTTGGCGAAATTAAAAGAAAAGTACGAGAACAGCAATAGTAATCCAACGGATATCCCCAAGATTTCCCTTTCAAAAGATCATCTTAGATCAAGTTGGCAAAGACATAAAAAAGCCTCCTCCAACAGAGCCGTCAACAAACGACTTGCTATTATTATAACTATCTTAGTTGGAATTTTAGCGTATTTATTTGAAATACATAAACTGTTTTAATGTCAGACTTCATTCGATTACTACCAGAAAATGTGGCCAATCAAATTGCTGCAGGAGAGGTTGTTCAGCGCCCTTCTTCAGTGGTAAAGGAGTTACTTGAAAATGCGGTAGATGCAGATGCTTCAACTATCCGATTAATTATAAAGGATGCAGGACGTTCACTGATCCAGGTGATCGATAATGGTAAGGGGATGAGTACTTCGGATGCGAAAATGGCTTTTGAGAGACACGCGACTTCTAAAATACAATCAGCTAACGATTTATACGATTTACACACAAACGGATTCAGGGGTGAAGCCCTTGCTTCTATTGCGGCAATAGCCCATGTCGTACTTAAAACCAAAATCGAGGAAGATGAGTTGGGGATCGAAGTCAGGATCAATGGTGGTGATTTCATTTCTCAACAACCATTGTCAGTTCCTGTGGGTTCTAATTTTGAGGTTAAAAACCTTTTCTATAATATACCCGCCAGAAGGAATTTTTTAAAATCAAACTCCATTGAGACCAGACATATTTTAGATGCCTTTCAACGAGTTGCACTGACTTATCCTAAAATAGCTTTTTCATTGGTTCACAATGAAAATGAGATTTTCAATCTGCCTGCTGGTTCTTCAAAACAGTGGAATACGAATACAAGGCAACGCGTGGTCAGCATCATGGGAAAGTCTACGAACGAGAAACTGGTTCCCATAAATGAAGAAACAGATATTTTAAAAATAAAAGGTTTTATTACCAAACCTTCTTTTGCGAAGAAAAAAAAGGGCGAACAATTCTTTTTTGTCAATAATCGTTTTATCAAAAGCCATTACCTGCACCACGCAGTGATGAGTGCCTATGATGGGTTGTTGAATCAAGGATATCATCCTTCTTATTTTCTTTACCTGGAGGTCCCTGCTAACAGCATTGATATCAATATCCACCCAACAAAGACTGAAGTAAAGTTTGACAATGAACGTGATTTATATGCGATCATTAGATCCACCATCAAGCACAGCCTGGGCCAGTATAATGTTTCACCAAGTCTGGATTTTGACCGAGATGCAAGTCTGGACACCCCATATGCATATAAGAACAAAGCCTATATCAATACTCCTGCCATCGAGATAGACCAGGATTTCAATCCATTTAAAGCTGAAGGATATTCAAAAGGAAATCGACAAAGGGCATCAAAGAATCTTCAATGGGAAACGTTATATGTGAGTGATCATCCTGAAAAAGAATTGATCGACAATATTACTGTTGACATGAATGACGTGACCCAGGAATTATTTGAGGAGGCACAAGAGGCTGCAGCGTTGAAAACATTTCAGGTACAATTAAAATACATTGCCAGTTCCATTAAATCAGGTATGGTATTGATCGATCAGAACGCGGCGCACCAAAGAATTCTTTATGAAGAATATCTGGCCAAGGTGACCATGGAAGGAATTGGCCATCAGCAATTATTGTTTCCCTTAAAAGTAACTATCAGTAAAAATGATATTGCCATCGTAAAGCAGATTCAACAAGATCTCAAAAGTGCCGGATTTCATATTTCCGAAATTCAGGAGGAAGCTTTGGTCTTAAACTCAATTCCAAACACGATCGCTGAAAAAGAAGTTATTGGAGTATTGGAATCACTCATCGATAATTTCAAAAATGAGGTTCCAGAATCTAGTTTCAGCCAGATTGATCTCATTACCAAAAGCTTGGCAAAAAGTCTTGCTATTAAATCGGGAACACCTTTAAATAATAAAGAACAAGAAAATATTTTAAATAAATTATTTTCTTGTAAAGAGCCAAATTATTCTCCTTTTGGTAAGCAAACATACGTTACCTTGTCTTTACAAGACTTGGAAGAAAAATTTAATTCATAACACACATGGGTAAATTAACAGAAGCCATTAAACATTTAATCGTATTAAATGTTATTTTTTTTGCAGCAAGTTCCTTGTTCGGTTTAAACATTGGAAACTGGCTGGCCCTGTATTTTCCGCAGAATGACCATTTCGGTTTTTGGCAATTTGTCTCTCATATGTTTTTGCATGGAGGGTTTATGCATATTTTATTCAATATGTATGCCTTATGGGCATTTGGTTCGCCACTAGAACAGATGTGGGGTAGAAATAAATTCCTATTCTTTTACTTTTCAGCAGGAATTGGAGCCGGCCTCATTTATACTGCTGTGAATTATTTTCAGTTCAACAGTATTTACAATGATTTGATTGGCGTTGGGCTTCAACCGGGAGACATCAAAGATCTCCTTGAATCTGGAAGGTATAATTCAGGGATTCTGGATCAGATTCCGGAAAAAAAATTATCCGATATATATCAAATCTATAATACTCCGGCAGTAGGAGCTTCAGGGGCCATTTATGGAGTTTTAGTCGCTTTTGGAATGAGTTTTCCAAATGCCAAACTCGCCTTGATCTTTTTACCTGTGCCCATCGCAGCGAAATACTTTATTCCTGTTTTGATAGGTCTTGACCTCTTTTCAGGAGTGACAGGATTTTCGATATTTGGAGGAGGCATCGCACATTTTGCCCATGTAGGAGGAGCCATTATAGGTTTTATCATGATGAAATACTGGGAAAAGAATCAATTCAAAAGGTGGAACTAACAAACAAAAAATCATGAATTGGTTAACAAACTTATATCATAACTTTCTTTCTCGTAGTATCGTCGAAAGAATTATAATGCTTAATGTGGCGATTTTTATACTCGCCTATTTGTTGAATACTTTCTCCTTTTTGCTGCAAATAGATGGTAATTTTATTGTGAATTGGTTCTCGTTACAGCCTGATTTTGACTTGCTATTGGTAAGGCCATGGACCATTATTAGTTATGGTTTTCTGCATCTTGGATTCTTTCATATCCTTTTCAATATGATGGTGCTCTATTATTTTGGAAATCTGTTTAGTGATTTTTTCAATTCCAAACAGTTCCTCGTTTACCTGATTCTTGGAATCATTTCCGGGGGGCTTATATATATGCTTTCCTACAACTATATGCCAGGACTAAAAACTCAGGACTCACTTTTGGTAGGAGCTTCCGCCGGTGTAATGGCTATCGTTATTGGTATTTCGAGTCATATTCCTCATTATTCCCTAAGTTTTAGATTCATAGGAAACATCAAATTGTTGTATATTGCTGTTGTGCTGGTGGTTTTGGATGTAGTTCAAATTCCTACCGGAAACGCGGGAGGACATTTAGCACATCTTGGAGGGTCTCTTTTAGGCTATGTCATGACAAGATACATGAACCAGGGAACTGGTTTGATCACTTGGATGACTGGAACCATGACAAAAAAAGAAAAAAGACCTTTAAAAACAGTATACAAAAGTACAAAGAAAACCACCTACAAAAAGAAAGAAACAAAATCAGAAGAACAAGCTATCATAGATAGTATTCTCGATAAAATAAGTAAATCGGGATATGAAACCCTAACCAAAGAAGAAAAGGACTACTTGTTTAAGGCAGGTAAAAAATAACTTTAACGATTATATCCCTCTTGAAAAATTTATCGTTTTTAAATAAAATTCTGTTTTTTCTAAACAATATTGTGGCACTACTGTTTTTTGCCTCTCTCACACTGCCTTATATACCCCCAAAATCATTTCCATTATTGTCAATCATGAGCCTTTCAGTACCATTATTGCTTTTTGCTCATGTGCTATTTATTATTTACTGGTTGTTGGCAGGTGTAAAGAAGCAGTTTCTACTGTCATCATTATGCATTCTTCTGGCCATTGGCCTGTCATTTTTCCCTTACAAGTTTAATTCAAAAGAAGTGGTGAGCGGCAGTAGCTTTGGGGTGATGAATTTCAATGTAAGACTATTAAATAAATACAAATGGTTGGAATCTGAAAAGATTCCGGGAGAGATCACGACTTTCATCAACAAAGAGAATCCGGATATCATAACTTTTCAGGAATTTAGAAGTATTAAGGATTTTGGTCTTACTTATCCTTATAAATACGAAAAGTTAAATGGAGGAAAAAAAGGTAGCGGCTTGGCCATTTTTTCCAAATTCAGCATCGTCAATCGCGGTAGTCTGGATTTCGACAATTCAAATAACAATGCCATTTTTATAGATGTCGTCAGAAGTAATGATACTATCAGAATTTACAATATACACCTTGAATCATTTGGCATAAAGCCAGATAGCGTAGATTTAAATTTAGATGAAAAAAGGTCAAGAAAATTAATTTACCGGTTAAAACAATCATTCAGCAAGCAACAGGATCAGGTAGAGAAATTCCTTGAACACAGTAAGTCCTGTCCTCATAAAATAATTATCAGTGGTGATTTTAATAATACTGCCTTTTCATGGGCCTATAGAAAACTAAAAGGAGATCTGAATGATAGTTTTATAGAAGCCGGCGAAGGGTTTGGTAAAACCTATCCATTTAACAACTATCCCTTAAGAATTGATTTCATCCTTTCGGATAAAAAGTTTAAGGTCAATCAGCATAAGAATTTTGAAATAAAGCTATCTGATCATGAACCGGTTATGGCCAGATTCAGTTACTAAACTTTTTTCAATTTGTCCCTATTATTTTTGAGTTCATTGAAAACCTTCTTCGATGAAAAAATTGTATTTTTGTCGACGCTAAAGATTTGGGTATGACGACTGATAAAAAAGTAGCTTTTTATACACTGGGATGTAAATTGAATTTTTCTGAAACCTCGACCATTGCCAGGGATTTTCAAAATGAAGGCTTTGAGAGAGTAGAATTTGACGAGTTTGCAGATATTTATGTGGTCAATACTTGCTCAGTTACGGATAATGCAGATAAACGCTTTAAAACTGTCGTAAAATCAGCCTTAAAACAGAATGAAGATGCATTTTTGATTGCCATCGGATGTTATGCGCAATTAAAGCCTGAAGAACTGGCCAACATCAATGGTGTCGACTTGGTTTTAGGTGCCACAGAAAAATTCAAAGTACTTGATTATATAGAAGATTTGTCAAAAAATGAAAGGGGCGAGATACATTCCTGTGAAATTGATGAAGCAGATTTCTACGTGGGTTCCTACTCTATTGGTGATCGCACGAGAGCTTTTCTTAAAGTACAGGATGGCTGCGATTATAAATGTACGTATTGCACCATACCTCTTGCACGGGGGATTTCGAGGAGTGACACCTTAGAAAATGTTTTATCAAACGCCCGAGAAATATCAGGTAAAGGAATCAAAGAAATAGTGCTTACCGGCGTAAATATTGGCGACTATGGCAAAGGTGAATTTGGTAATAAAAACCATGAAAACACTTTCCTGGATCTAGTCCAGGCACTCGACAAGGTTGATGGTATACATCGTATAAGAATTTCTTCTATTGAGCCCAACCTGCTTAAAAACGAAACCATCGATTTCGTTTCCCAATCAAACAGTTTTGTCCCTCATTTTCATATTCCACTTCAAAGTGGTAATGATCAATTGTTGAAGGCGATGAAGAGAAGGTACCAGACAAATCTTTACATTGACCGGGTAAAAAAAATAAAATCAACCATGCCTCATGCATGTATAGGCGTTGATGTGATTGTTGGCTTTCCAGGGGAAACTGATGAATTATTTTTGGAAACCTATCAGCTATTAACTGATTTAGATATTTCCTACCTCCATGTCTTTACTTATTCCGAAAGACCTAATACAGAAGCCGTTAAAATGGATGGTGTGGTTCCACAAAAGGTCAGAAACAAAAGAAGTAAAATGCTGAGAGGATTGTCAGTTAAGAAGAGAAGGGCTTTTTATGAGTCACAACTAAACGCTACTTTAACCGTACTCTTTGAAAGCGAAAATAAAAAGGGATATATCCATGGATTTACCGAGAACTATGTAAAAGTCAAGGCGCCATGGAATCCGTCTCTGGTCAACACATTACATCCTGTAAAACTGACTAGTATAGACGAAGATGGCCTGGTAAGATTTGAATGGGTCGAGCAAATAGTTATGTCATAAAACACTTCCGGAAGGCTAAAGATTTAGTATTTTTGACACCACAGGAACTCCATGGAAGATAAAATACATATCTATTTTATGCCAGGTTTGGCAGCAAGTTCAAGAATCTTTGAATACATCACATTAACAGATGATCGGTTCGCCTTACACCACCTTGAATGGCTTGAACCCGAAAATGAAAAAGAGACACTTTCTGATTATGCTGCCAAATATGTAAACATGATCACTCATAAAATGCCCGTATTGATCGGTGTATCTTTTGGAGGGATACTTGTTCAGGAAATTGGCAGGCTTATTGAGGTCCGTAAAGTGGTCATTATTTCAAGTGTAAAAAATGAGCATGAACTGCCCAAACGCCTGAAATACCTGCGAAAATCAAGAGTTTACAAACTCTTTCCTTCAAAACGATTATCAAAGATAGATGACTTTTCCAAATACAACTTTCACCCTCATTTGAAAAAAAAAGGTGAATTATATAATAAATATTTGAGTATTAGAAATGAAAAATATTTAAATTGGGCCATCCGTAACATGCTTTACTGGAAGAATAATTCAAAGGAGCAAGACCTGATTCACATCCATGGCACAAGTGATGAGATCTTCCCCATCAAATACATTAAAAATTGTATTCCTGTTGAATACGGTACCCATGCCATGATTATTGTTAAGGCAAAAAAAATAAGTGCAATTATTGAGAACCTTTTACTAGATGATACTTGAACAAACAGAAATAAATGATGTCATTCTTATAACTCCTAGAGTTTATAAAGATGAAAGAGGTTACTTTATGGAATCATACAATCAAAAGAAAGTTGACAAACTCATCAAAGATAAATTTGTTCAGGATAACGAATCAGTTTCTGACAAAAATGTACTTAGGGGCATGCATCTGCAGCTTCCACCTCATGCCCAGGCAAAACTCATCAGGGTGATCAAAGGAAGTATTTTAGATGTGGCTGTTGATCTGAGACAAGACTCCAGCACTTATGGTAAACATTTTAAACACATACTCAGCGGGGAAAATAAAAAGCAATTGTATATGCCTGCAGGATTCGCTCATGGCTTCTTAAGTCTCGAAAACGGTACCATTTTAAGTTATAAATGTTCTGACTATTACTATGCTGACAGTGAGTATTCTATCGCTTGGGATGATCCTGAATTGGCTATAGATTGGGGGATACTTGATCCAATTTTAGCTGAAAAGGACCGATTGGCAGAAAATTTTGCTACATTTGAAAATCCCTTTTAATTTTATAAATCACAAAGCATGAACAGATCATACCGCTTCATCGTATTGGCAAGCATTGTTATTCTTGCTGTATTTTTCATTAATGCAGAAAAAAATGTAAACAAATCCGTTACAGAAGCAAAGGTGCGTATTGATTCTTCTGCGAATGAGCCATATAACTATAAGATTAAGGCTCTTAAAATTCCTGATGATCTTAGTTTTTGTGGAGAAAAAGTGCAACTGGATAAAACTGATATCCGAGAACGAATAGACAGGGAGTTATTGGTCAATACCTATTGGCAATCAAACGCTTTATTGTGGTTTAAAAGAACGCATAAATATTTCCCGGTCATAGAACCTATCCTGAAGGAGAAAGGTGTTCCAGATGATTTTAAATATCTGGCAGTAATTGAAAGTGATTTGAGAAATGTGACCTCCCCGGCAGGCGCCAAAGGAATGTGGCAAATGTTGAAAGCTGCGGGAAGAGAAAATGGCTTGGAGATCAACGATAATGTAGATGAAAGATATCATTTAGAGAAAGCGACAAGAGCTGCATGTGATTATTTGATCAAAGCTAAGGAAAGACTTGGAAGTTGGACATTAGCAGCGGCTGCCTATCATGCAGGAAATTATGGTATTGAAAAAAGACTGACAGAACAGATGGTGGATAGTTACTATGATGTTTTAGCAGGAGAAAACACTGAGCGCTATATTCCGAGAATAGTTGCCGCTAAAGAAATTCTTAGTAACCCGGAAAAATATGGCTTTGAATTTGACAATGATGATCTCTATGAAATTGGCCCTAGCAATTCAGTTAAAGTAGATACGGCCATTACTAATATTGCCAATTTTGCCAAAAAATACAATACGAACTACAAGGAATTAAAGATGCTTAACCCTTGGTTAAGAGAGAACAAACTAAACAACAAATCAGGCAAATTGTACGAAATTGAGATTCCTGAATAACAAATAATCAGGGTGAATTGATTCCTTTGAATAACAGGTTGACGATATTAAATTTTCATGTCAGCCAATAAGGAACAGACATTATTGTATTCAACGATAATTTCATCCATGATACTGGCTGCAGGTTTTATCTCATGGATAAGCCCGGCAATCTGACCGATTTCCAGTTCCCCATCATTAAGATCTCCTTCGAACATGCCTTTTTTTGCCCTTCCTTTACCCAATAACTCCTGCAGAGCACTTGCATCCGCTTGTTGCTGGTAAAGCACCTGAACCTTTTGATAAAATTGGTTCTTTATGAGCCTGACTGGTGTCAATTCTTTTAAAGTTAAATGTGTATCTCCATCCTGAGTTTTTACCACTTCCTGTTTAAAATTTATATGCGCTGAAGACTCTTCACTAGCTACGAATCTGCTTCCTATTTGAACCCCTTCCGCTCCTAGCACCATAGCTGCAAGCATTCCTCTACCCGTGGCAATGCCCCCGGCAGCGATGACAGGTATAGAAACTTTTTCCCTTACCATTGGGATCAAGGTAAAAGTAGTGGTCTCCTCCCTCCCATTGTGACCACCAGCTTCAAAGCCTTCAGCAACAATGGCGTCAACTCCTGCTTCCTGAGATTTTAAGGCAAATTTCACACTGCTTACAACATGCACCACAATAATTCCTTGCTCTTTTAAAAACTTGGTATACAACTTTGGGTTTCCGGCAGAAGTAAATACGATCGGTACTTTTTCCTCAATAATAATAGCTAGTATTTTATCCATCTCAGGATAGAACAAAGGAATATTGATGCCAAAAGGTTTATTCGTCGTGTTTTTACATTTCTGGATATGTTCTTTTAGCGTTTCAGGATGCATAGAACCTGCTCCAATTAAACCCAAACCTCCGGCATTACTCACCGCTGCGGCTAGTTTATAACCGCTTACCCAAACCATACCTGCTTGAATAATTGGATATTCAATACCAAATAAATCCTTAATTCTATTCATTTCAATGCTTATTATGTCAAAAATTAGTCCCTATAAATTTAATTGCTTTTCTTCAATTTTTGAATGTTTATCTTAGCGAATTACAGAAAATAAGAAGTCTATGCCGCAGGATCAAAAAAGCACCTCATTTGTCAAAACCATGATCTATACGATTCTGGCCCTAATGGCATTTGCTGCAAACTCTGTAATATGTCGACTAGCACTTAAGGATGGAGCCATAGATCCTGGCATGTTTACAAGTATTCGTTTGTCTTCAGGAGCTATTGTCCTCATTGTATTGGTGCTTGTTTCAAAAGAAAGAAGACAGGAAAAATCAAAAGGGTCCTGGGTCTCAGCTGGAATGCTCTTTTTATATGCAGCTGCCTTTTCCTACGCCTATGTTTCATTAGAAACAGGAATCGGTGCCTTGATTATTTTTGGTGTCGTGCAAATTACGATGATCGCCTCTTCCTTTATTTCCGGGTATAGGATGAATGGCTTAGAATGGCTGGGCATTTTATTGGCCTTAGCAGGATTTCTATATTTATTATTGCCTGGAGCTTCTGCGCCCTCCCTAAGTGGTTTCATTCTTATGACCTTGTCGGGTATAGGATGGGGAATCTATTCCTTAAGAGGAAAAAACGCCAAACATCCGTTGGTGGATACAGCTTATAATTTTTTAAGAGCATTGCCTTTTCTGATTCTACTGTTCTACTTTTTGGCCCAGGAAAGCAACTATTCAACAAGAGGTGTACTTCTGGCATTATTGTCTGGTATTGTTACTTCTGGCATTGGCTATACCATTTGGTATGCAGCCTTAAAAGGTTTGAATTCGATCCAGGCATCAATTGTGCAACTTTTAGTTCCTGTATTGGCAGCAATTGGCGGGGTTATATTTGTTGGTGAGCTCATCAGCTTTCGATTAATGGCTGCGTCTTTGATGATTCTGGGAGGAATCCTGCTGCTGATTATAAAGAGAATTCCACCAAAACAAAAGCATAAACAACACTTGTCTTAATTTTACAAATAAAATTTAATTATTGATCAAAGTTACCTACTTCACAGTCTAATTGATCACTCCAGAACCCAACAACTCATCCTCCAGATACCAGGCAACAAACTGACCTTCTGTAATTGCTGACTGAGGGTTTTGAAAAGATACATAAAGACCATTTTCTGCTCTATACAGGGTTGCTTTCTCTAAAGGCTGTCTGTATCGAATTCTTGCTAAAACTTCCATGTCTTGTCCAACCTCAAGCGCTAGATCTTCTCTGACCCAATGAATTTCAGAGGCATCTACAAAAAGTGACTTTCGATACAAGCCCTGATGTTCCTTGCCTTCACCAGTATAAATCACATTTTCTGTAACATCTGTATCAATCACAAACAACGGTTCAACAGTACCTCCCACTGCCAGGCCTTTACGCTGACCTTTAGTGAAATAATGAGCTCCCTGATGCTTCCCTACAGCTTTTCCATCCTCGGGAACGTATTGAAATTTCCGGCTGTGAAATTTAAGGGCCTCTTCTTGATCAGAAAATTCAGGTATTACTCTATTGTAAATACTCGAATCATTAGGGATTTGAACAATAACACCTTCCTTTGGTTTTAATTGCTGTTGCAAAAATTCAGGTAATCTTACTTTTCCAATAAAGCAAAGTCCTTGAGAATCCTTTTTCTCAGCTGTTACAAGATTAAGTTCCGCTGCGATCGCACGAACCGCTGCCTTATTTAATTCACCTATCGGAAATAAAGCTTTTGATAATTGCTGTTGTGATAATTGACAAAGAAAATAAGATTGATCCTTATTATTGTCCTTTCCAGCCAAAAGGCTATACACCATTTCACCATCAATCTCTTGCTCTGATTTCCTGCAATAATGGCCGGTCGCTACATAATCTGCATTAAGGTCCATGGCAATATCCATAAAAACGTCAAATTTAATCTCTCGATTACATAAAACATCAGGATTTGGGGTTCTGCCCATCTCATATTCCCTAAACATATAATCAACGATCCTCTCTTTGTATTGCTCACTTAAATCTACAACCTGAAATGGAATGCCTAATTTTTCTGCAACTAGCATTGCATCATTACTGTCTTCCAGCCAAGGGCATTCATTTGAAATTGTCACTGTATCATCATGCCAGTTTTTCATGAACAGCCCAATAACTTCATAACCCTGTTGCTTAAGCAAATAAGCAGCAACACTTGAATCAACTCCTCCTGATAAACCTACAATAACTCTTTTCATCGACTAAAAAATTAGCGTCGGCAAAGATACGAAAAACTAACAATTTTATCGGCAAGTCGAAGGTCTTGTTTTAACTTGCATTAAATTTTGAAGATTGTACTATGAATTAATCCTCTCTCTTTGGTTTTAAGGCCGGTTGTTCTGTACTGACCAATTCACCATCCACATAATTTTCCCAGGTACCGACCCTTAAATCGTCCTTAAACGGACCTTTTTTGATCAGATCCCCAGTTTTTCGACTGTAGTATATGGCCATTCCGTTTAATTTACCATTGGCATAATTAAAATCCTGATAAAGAAATCCCTTTATCGAGTATTTCTTATAATTGCCATGTTGCAACCCATTTTTATATGCTGTGACCTCAGTTGGTTCTCCTGTCAAATAAAAGGTTTTATAATCACCGTCAAGTTTTCCATTCACATAATTCTCTTCACTCATCACAGATTTCCCATCCGGATGATAGTACAACCATTTTCCTTCCCTTTCTTTTCCTTTCATCATACCATTGCTCTCTAAGGCACCCGATGGCGTATAAAAACTGACCTTTGCAAGATCACTCTGGTCTTCATATTCTCTAACAAGTATTGGAAAGTCTGAATTTGACGCTGAATAATATTTGAACACACCAATTTCTTTTCCATGATCAAAAGTTCCGGAATACCGGATACGGTTGTTATTATAATGCTTTCTCCAAACACCATGTCGTTTACCTTCAGCATCCATTTGGTTAATATCCCCCTGAGCTTGGCCAATAAAAACACTTAAAAAACAGATTAAAAACAGGATATATCTATACATTCAATTGATTTTTCTAATTAAATAACTCTAAAAATGGTAAATTGTTGTTCAAATTTGTATTCTCAAAACAAGGGTAAAAATAGAAATATTTTTTAATTTTAATTGCTGATCTAAAATAGATCATTCAACAAATAAGGCATTTAGTAAAAAACCAATGAAAATAATGCTTTTCAATATGATTGCCAATTGAAAAAATATGGATGACAAACATCTTATCAGTATTCTAAAAGGAATAAAGAACGCCAAAAGAATCTACCGCGACAAAGCCGCTGAGGACATACTTGAAAATCTTGACTTGATCCCAAAACTAATTGACAAGATCTATGACATAGAAGACCCTCTTCATATCAAAGCTGCCTGGATACTTGAGCTTGTATGTTTGGAACATATTATGCTTATAAACCCTTATATCCATCAATTTATCAACGGCATGTCGACCTTAAAACATGAGAGTTCCTTACGACCTGTTTCCAAAGTTTGCAGTCTTTGGAGTGCGTATTATTTTTCAGAAAGCCCCGATGAAGTATTTATTTCAGAACAAGATATAGAACAAATCATTTCCTGTAATTTTGATTGGCTTATTGAAGATCACAAAGTCGCTACCCAAGTATATGCTATGGACTCACTAAAATTATGGGGAAATAAAGAAAATTGGGTCCATCAGGAATTGAAATCTGTGCTTCAGAAAGATGCATATGCGGGAAGCAGCGGGTACAAGGCGCATGCCAGGAAAATATTAAAAAATCTATAAAAGAATGCTATTTAAAATAGACTAATGCCCTATTTTTGCACTTTACAATAAACCTATTAAGATGAATTTGACAACCTTGAATGCTATTTCTCCAATTGACGGGAGATACAGAAGTAAAATCGAAGGACTTTCCGCCTTTTTCTCGGAGGAAGCCTTAATTAAATACAGGGTTAAAATTGAAATTGAATATTTTATCGCACTTTGTCAGATTCCTCTTCCCCAATTACAGCGTTTTGATTCAGCACTTTTCAGTACTTTAAAGGCTATCTATGAGAATTTCTCTACCCAAGACGCCTTAAGAATTAAGGAGATAGAAGCTGTTACAAACCACGATGTCAAAGCTGTTGAGTATTTTATCAAAGAAAAGTTTGACGATCTGAACCTTGAAAAATACAAGGAGTTTATCCATTTTGGACTTACATCTCAGGATATAAACAATACGGCAGTTCCACTATCTTTAAAAGATGCATACGAAAGTATTTATATACCGGAAATAAAGACCTTGATTGAAAAACTTACGTCGCTTTCAGACGACTGGAGTGGGATTTCCATGCTAGCCAAAACTCATGGACAGCCAGCCTCGCCTACAAGACTTGGAAAAGAAATCTATGTTTTTGTGGAAAGGATCAAGCAACAATTAAAATTGTTAAATGATATACCCTTCGCGGCTAAATTTGGAGGCGCTACAGGAAACTTTAATGCCCATAAAGTAGCTTATCCAAATCAGGATTGGAAGGCATTTGGAAGTCATTTTGTTCAGGATACCCTGGGATTGTCACATTCTTTCCCAACTACCCAGATCGAACATTATGACCATCTGGCTGCCTTATTCGATGGTCTAAAAAGGATCAATACCATTATCATTGACCTTAACAGGGATTTTTGGCAGTATATTTCAATGAATTATTTCAAACAAAAGATAAAACAAGGAGAAGTCGGTTCTTCGGCAATGCCTCACAAAGTAAACCCTATTGATTTTGAAAATAGTGAAGGTAACCTTGGTATAGCCAATGCCATCTTTGAGCATTTATCGGCAAAGCTACCGATTTCAAGGTTGCAAAGAGATCTTACGGATTCTACCGTATTAAGAAATATTGGGGTTCCAATGGGGCATACTATAATCTCAATCACCTCAACCCTAAAAGGCTTAAATAAATTGTTACTGAACCAGGAAGCCTTTGACAAGGATCTTGAAGATAACTGGGCAGTTGCAGCAGAAGCAATTCAAACGATTTTGAGACGGGAGGCCTATCCTGACCCTTATGAAGCATTGAAAGGTCTTACTAGGACTAATGCAAAAATCAACCAAAAGTCGATTGCAGACTTTATTGACACGCTTGAAGTAACTGAGGATATTAAAAATGAATTAAAAGCCATAACTCCTCATAATTATACAGGAATTTAAACTTCTTTCTATGCGGTACTTTTTAATTTTTGGATTACTTTTCTTTACGGCATCATGTATCAATAATGGCAAGATACGCATGGATGATTTCAAGCAAGGTAAATTCAAAACAGTCCTGGACGATAAGGAGACTGTGTCTTTTGCAACGCGTAATGACTCCATTCAAATTGAAGATTTTAATGGAATAAAGGATACTTTTAATATTAAATGGCTCGATCAATTTGAATATGTCTTGACCAAAAGAGCTCCTAAAACACTACTTGACAGCACTCCTTTTTATGTAAAAATCACGAGTGTCAAACAAGACTCCTATTCATTTAATGCTTATTACAAGGGATCTAATTTTAAACAAAAAGGGAAGGCCTATAAACTGGAATAACACGAATATTAATATCACCTGAATTATGGAAATATTTTTACACGTCGAAACATGGGTAGCACTGCTTACGCTAACTTTTCTAGAAATTGTACTTGGTATCGATAACATTATTTTTATTTCGATTACTGCCGGAAAACTCCCAAAAAATAAAATACGTAAAGCAACTAATATTGGATTGTTTTTTGCCATGATCTTTAGAATATTGTTGTTGATTGGTGTCTCGTATATTATCGCGATGAAGGAGCCTCTGTTTACCATAGATCTATCCTGGTTCCAAGCAGGTGTTTCTGGTCAAAGCCTTATTCTGTTAGGGGGCGGCTTCTTTTTATTGTATAAAAGCACCCATGAAATACATCAAAAGGTAGAAGGTTCAACAGATGAAACGATTCAAGAAAATGGCATACAGTCATCATTTACAAAAGTCATAATCCAAATTGTGTTAATTGATATTGTTTTTTCCTTTGACTCTGTTTTAACAGCTGTCGGCATGACCAATGGTCTAGAAGGTGCTTTATTAATTATGATCATCGCTGTTGTTGTTTCTATTCTTATCATGATGATCTTTGCTGCAGCTGTAGGGAAGTTTGTCAACAAACATCCTACCGTACAAATGCTGGCATTGTCTTTTCTTATCCTTATTGGCTTTATGCTGGTTACGGAAAGTGCCCATCTTTCGAACGCTGTAATTTTCGGTCAGCATGTAGGGGCCATCCCAAAAGGCTATTTATACTTCGCTATCGCTTTTTCACTTGGAGTTGAAGCCCTGAATATGAGGGTTAGAAAGTTGATAAGGAAATCATAAACACTTGTTTATCGCTACTCTTGTACCTGTCAATTTCAATTGATAGCGGCTTTTAAAAGGAATTTATAAAACAACCCTTTAAACAGGTAATCGCTGCAATACAACATTTCAACTTCGGGAACTGTACCCTAAGTTACTTAGACAAGTTCGAAGCGGCTCTAGCTTTGCATGGAATTAATTGAACAAATCAATGCAAATGCATACTAAAGACAACGCTATACTAAAAGGAGTTTTAAGTCTCATTCTCATCCTTATGATGTTAGAGGTTCAGGCCCAATCTTCCTCGGTGATCAATTTAGAAGAAGTAAAAGCTAAGGCAAAAGAAAAAAACACCAATCTAAAAATTTCACAACAGGACTATGCCCTGGCTAAAGCCCAATATGAAAGCTCTCGAGCCGTATTGCTTCCACAAATCAGACTGAGTAACACCAGTTCTTTTACCAATAATCCGCTCAATGCCTTTGGGTTTAAATTATTGCAAAGGGATGTTGAAGCAGCCGATTTTGACCCAGATATACTCAATGATCCGGGTAATGTTGAAAATTTTAATACGCGAATTGAATTGATGCAGCCATTGATCAATGTCGATGGTTGGAAAGAAAGAAAAATGGCCCATCTCAATTTGGAAGCCTCAAATCTTCAGGCCCTGAGAACGGCAGAGTATGTTGAACTCGAAGCCATTAAAACTTATATGCAGCTACAATTGGCTCATAAATCTCTGAAAGTGATTGAAAAAGCAAAGGAAACCGCCATACAAAATCATATTTGGGCTAAAAACAGTTTCGAACAAGGCATGATGCAAAGTGCGGCCTATCTCAATATGGAGGTCAGGGTCGCCGAGGTGGAGCACAAACTTAATGTGGCTCAATCAAACATACAAAATGTCTCAGATTACCTTGCTTTCTTAATTGGAGAAGAAAATGATGCTCATCTCATGCCTGCTGAAGAATTGATACTTGATCCCATCAATGCAGAAGAAAATTATGCCTTAAACATGGATCGGAAGGATCTTCTTGCCATGGAATACTCCGTAAATGCGCAGGAGAAGATGTTTCAATCATCAAAAATGAGTTTTATCCCAAGGGCAAATGCTGTAGCCAATTATGAATGGAACGATGCATCCTTTATGGGATTTGGAGCCAATAACTACTTGATAGGGCTTCAACTGTCGTGGGATATTTTCAGCGGTTATAAAAACATAGGTAAAATCCATCAGGAAAAAGCACTTTTAGAAAAAGCCACTCTTGAGAAAGAAAAATATGTTCAGGAAAGTCAGCTGGAAATCAATAAAGCCAAAAGACAATTTGCTGATTCGAAAAATCAAATCGAGCTAGCTAGTTTGTCTCTGGAACAGTCAAAGGAAGCTTTCAGGATTACAAGCAATAGATTCAAGCAGGGACTTGAACAATCTAAGGACCTACTCTATGCAGAAACCAAATATCATGAAAAGGAACTTGAACATGCAAGAGCAATTTTCAATTTTAATTTTTCCAAAGTCTATTTAAAATTCTTAACTCAATAAAAACATATAAAATGAAACTTAAAAATACAACCATACAAATATTGGGTCTAAGCCTTTTTCTGAGCCTTGTGCTGACAGGCTGTTCAGATTCAAAAACCAACGACACTGGCAATCAAGAATTGGTTACCGTGCAAGTGGCTACATCCGTCTTACCGAAAAATGAAAGTTATTTCAGTGCGAGCGGACAAATCGAAGCTGAGCAATTTGCCAATATCAGTACCCGAATGATGGGTTATGTGACCAAGGTACATGTTAAGGTTGGAGACAAAGTGCGGAAAGGGCAATCGTTGATCGACATCAACAATGCGGATATGGAAGCTAAAAAAGCGCAGACACAGGCAGGAATAACTCAGGCCCAGGCCCGATTTAATACAGCTAAAAAAGATATGGATAGGTTTCAGATACTATTCGATCAGAACAGTGCTTCTCAAAAGGAACTAGATGATGTAAAAACCCAGTACGACATTGCCCAGGCACAACTTGAAAATGCGCGACAAATGGAAAATGAAGTTCAGGCCATGCTATCTTACAGCAATATAAAAGCCCCGTTTAAAGGAGTTATCACCTCAAAGTCTGTAAAGACGGGTGATATGGCTAATCCAGGCCAGCACCTCATGAGTCTCGAGGCGCCTGATGACTTTGTTGCTACAGTCATGGTACCTGAAACAAATATTCCATTTGTGCTTAAAGATTCCAATGTCAAGGTGTATGTAAAATCGAGCGAACAGACCCTTGAAGGAACTGTTAGTGAGATCAGTACTTCTTCA
>CAJQNF010000014.1 GCA_905479625.1 uncultured Flavobacteriaceae bacterium
AACAGCGAGAACTCTTAGTACTTCGCGTTCAATTTCCTGCGTACCTTTAAAAGCACTCTCTGATGAGCCGAAAGTATGACAACCGATATGATTTGGGTTGGCCACATAGGTTTTCAAAGTGGGCGCATCCTTTAGAAATGGTGCATCGCTGTAAAAAACTTTATCATCTAGTTTGGAGGCCGGATAGCCGAGAGAAGTGTCATTCTCAAAATCTACATTTTCTTTCAGTGCATTTTCAATTCTAGACTGTAAACTATGATGAGTAAGTTTTTTCCAATATTTCATTTCCTTGTATTTTAAAAACGTATTTTTATGACATTGTTCGAAGGTGTAAAAATACGAATATTGATCGGATAAAGCCGTGATAAACAAGGCTTACGGAGGGGGTTAATTTATTTTATTAAAATGATAAAAAATTTATTTTAAATTGTTCAATCGTTGTTTTTTGAAGACCGAAACTATCATAAACAGAAGTTTTTGATGGAATTAATAAAGAAACTCAAATCGCCTGAAGATCAATTTTAAAAAAAAAATCAGTCCATATATAGAATATTATGCTGTTTTACCTGTTAATCTCTCTACATTCAGACTCTGAATGATGATAACAAAATCTTAATTTGAAATTAGAAGTTCAAATAAAATCTCTTCCCGATTCCCCTGGGGTATATCAATACTATGACCGGTTAGATAAGCTTTTGTATATCGGTAAAGCAAAAAACCTGAAAAAAAGGGTGTCTTCCTATTTTACAAAACATCATGAGAACGGGAAAACAAGGGTTCTAGTTAAAAAGATTGCCAGCATCAAGCATATTGTGGTAGAAACTGAAACCGATGCCCTGCTTTTAGAAAACAATCTTATAAAAAAGTATCAGCCAAAGTATAACGTACTGTTAAAGGATGATAAAACATACCCATGGATTTGCATCAAAAAAGAAGCTTTCCCAAGAGTTTTTCTCACCAGAAATTTGTGGAAGGACGGATCTGAATATTATGGACCCTATACCTCTGTTAAAACAGTAAGAGCGCTTCTTTCCCTTATTAAGGAGTTATATCCATTGAGGAGTTGTGCCTACAATTTGTCCTCCGAAAATATAGGAAGTAGAAAATATAAGGTTTGTCTTGAATACCATATCAAGAATTGCAAAGGAGCCTGTGAAGGCCTGCAATCAGAACAGGATTATGACCAGGATGTCAAAGAGATCAGAAATATTATAAAAGGCCATTTTGGATCTTCCTTAAAACGCTTCGAGAAGTTGATGTTTGATTTTGCCCAAAAGGCAGAATTTGAAGAAGCACATAAAATTAAGGAAAAGATAGAGATGCTGTCAAACTATCAGGCAAGATCAACAGTGGTTAATCCATCTATCACTAATGTAGATATATTTAGTATTGTTTCTGATGAATCTTTTGCATATGTTAATTTTCTTAAGATTACAAACGGAGCGATCATTCAGTCTCATACAGTAGAGATCAAAAAGAAATTGGATGAAGATGACAAGTCTTTACTCGAATTGGCCATTGTTGAGATCAGGGATCGTTTTCATTCTACTTCAACGGAGATTTACACACCTTTTAAAGTGGAGATCGGAGATATTGTAAAAGTTACGGTTCCCAAACAAGGAGATAAAAAACGTATTGTTGAATTATCAATACGCAACGCAAAATATTTCAGGCAGGAGCGATTTAAACAAATTCAAATCGTCGACCCCGACAGGCATACGAAAAGAATTATGGCCCAGATGCAAAAAGACCTGCGTCTTAGTGAAGAGCCCAGACATATAGAATGTTTTGACAATTCGAATATTCAAGGAAGTCATCCGGTGGCAGCTTGTGTGGTTTTTAAAAATGGAAAAGCGGATAAAAAAGAATACCGCCATTTTAATATTAAAACGGTTGAAGGTCCTGATGATTATGCATCCATGGAAGAGGTCGTTCACAGAAGGTATAAAAGGTTGTTGGAAGAAGGAGCAGACTTACCTCAGCTTATTGTAATAGACGGAGGCAAGGGACAGTTATCATCTGCCTTAAAAAGTTTAGATTTGCTGGGGTTAAGAGGTAAAATCGCAATTATAGGCATTGCAAAAAGATTGGAAGAAATCTATTATCCCGGAGATCCCATTCCGTTATATCTCGATAAAAAATCTGAATCGCTGAAGATCATTCAGCAATTGAGAAATGAGGCCCACAGATTTGGTATAAATCACCATCGAAATAAACGAAGTAAAGGGGCCATAAACAGTGACCTTTCAAATATTTCAGGAATCGGCGAAAAGACCGTTTTAACATTATTGAAAAAATTTAAATCAATTAAAAGACTCAAAACTGCAACGTTTGAGGATTTAGAGCAACTTATAGGTAAGGACAAGGCATCTAAAATAAGCCAGCATTTTAAAATCGAACAGCCCCCAAAATCGACTGCATGAAATATTTCCTTTTATTTTTTTATTTATTGTCTGTTCCTTTATTGAAGGCTCAGGAAAAGCCACCTGCCGAAAAAGATATAAAAGTGGGGTTGGTTTTAAGTGGAGGAGGCGCCAAAGGATTTGCACACGTAAGCGTTTTAAAAAAACTCGAGGAAACTGGTGTCAGAATCGATTATATAGCCGGGACAAGTATGGGAGCGATTATTGGAGGTCTTTATGCCTCAGGGTATAATGCAAAGGAATTGGATTCCGTTTTACATCTTTATGATCTCAATGGACTTGTTCGGGATGAATTACCCCGAGAAGTTTCTTCATTTTATCAAAAGGAGAATGATGGTAAATATGCGATTTCTTTACCTCTGGTAAAAAGAAAGATCGAATTACCCTCAGCTGTTTCCAATGGGCAAAGTGCATTCAATATATTTTCTCAACTTACGGAACATGTGCATGAAGTGGATGATTTCAGTAAATTAAATATTCCGTTTTTTTGTATGGCTACCAATTTGGAAACTGGAGAAGAGGTAGTGTTGGATAAGGGGTTTCTTCCTGAGGCAATAAGGGCCAGTGGCTCATTTCCTGGGCTATTGACACCTGTAAAAATTGATGGGAAAGTTCTTATGGATGGTGGAATTGTGGATAATTTTCCAGTTGAAAAAATGAAGGCAAAAGGCGTTGACTATATTATTGGGGTCAATGTCTCTGCAGGACTTAAAGATATTGAGAATCTAAACACGCTCCCGGAAGTACTGATGCAGATTGCAGGCTTTCAAATGTATAACAAATGGGAAGACAAGATCGAACAGTCAGATTTATATATTAGGCCTGAACTGGATGAATTCACTACTTTTTCTTTTGACCAGAGTGAAGAAATCATGCGAAGAGGCGACGTTGCTA
>CAJQNF010000015.1 GCA_905479625.1 uncultured Flavobacteriaceae bacterium
GAGTTCTGCTGTTTTGCAGAAAAAATGAAATAAGAAAAAAAGAAATGCTGAAGAAGTTTATTTTTGTTGGGATTTTGGTCTTGACGATGACAGCAAGTATTAGCTGTGAGGATACAAATGATTTTACTGAAGAGAATCCAAGTACTGGTGAAGTTGAACTTGAACTCAATGACCCAATCAATAATTTTATATGGAAAGGCTTGAATTCATGGTATAATTGGCAAGCAGAATCTGCTGACCTGTTAGATTCTAAAGATGATGTTCAAGAAGATTATTACAATTTTTTGAATGGGTACACTGACTATAGAGATTTGATGTACAACCTTGCTTATAAGCATCATTCTGTAGTTGGATCTGAAAATGCAATTGATCGATTTTCTTGGTTTATAGAAGATTATGAGGTTCAGGAACAAGCATTTCAAGGGATAAGAACACGTTTTGGTTTTACTTCCAAAATGATCAATTTAAATGATGGATCTAATAAAGTAGTCATTTTAGTCGCTATGGTTGAACCTAACTCACCTGCTGGGGAGGCTCAGATGAAAAGAGGTGATCTGATCAGCGGCATTAACGGTACAGTATTAAATACTAGTAATTATAGCAGTGCTTATACGGACCTTTCAAATGAAACTGTTACCCTGTCTTTTGTTGATGAACAAGATGGTAAATTCACTCAATTGGAAGATAAAACAATGGCGCGTGCGCTTGTAGCTGCTAATCCAATTCATTTTACCAAGGTTTTTAATAATATTGGCGGTAAAAAAGTGGGCTATTTAGTTTATAATCAATTCAGCGGGTCTTTTAACGACGAATTGAATCAAGCTTTTGCAGACTTTAATGCGGCTGGTGTTGAAGAGTTTGTATTAGACCTCAGGTTTAATGGTGGTGGATCTGTATTGACTTCATCTTTGTTAGCTAGTATGATTTATAAGCCTGCAGGAAGAGGCAACTTTGCTGAACTTAAGTTCAATCAGAAGCATACTAGAGAGAATGATATTTACCGCTTTGAAAACAGTAATTACATTTTTAGTACGGACGGTGGTTTTCAAGGAAAAGAGGATCTGAATCGTTTGAATTCCGTCAACAGATTATATGTGATAACCTCAGGAGGAACAGCGTCTGCGAGTGAAATGATCATTAATGGTTTAAAACCTTATATGTCTTCAGTGAAGTTGATTGGAAGCACTACCTATGGTAAAAATGTTGGTTCCATTACACTCTATGATGCTCCAGCAAATGATTATGCAAGTAAAACAAGGGCAAATCCTACGCATAAATATGCCATGCAACCCATCGTTTTTCAAATTTTTAATAAAAATGGAGAAAGCGATTATATACAAGGTTTTGCACCCGATATTGAAATTAATGAATACAATTATTGGAATAATTTATTACCTTTTGGAGATCCAAATGAGGCACTTCTGAAAGCGGCATTGGACGATATAAGTGGAGTAGTTTCAAAGCAGGAGCTTTCAAAAGCACAAAAACAAGCTAAACTCATTGAAATTAGCTTGCCAGAAGAGAAATTTGAGAATGAAATGTATATAGACCCTGTTTTTAGTAAAAAAATGAAAGAAGGTTTAATAAAATAGTATATGCGAATAGACAAGTATTTATGGTGCACTCGATATTACAAAACGAGAAGTATTGCCACAGAGGCTTGTAAAAAAGGACATATTAAATTAAACGGGGTAAATGTAAAACCGTCCAAAGATGTTTTTACCGGTGAAAAATTAACCATACGAAAGGATCAGATCAATTATGAGATCATGGTGCTTGACATTCCTAAGAGCCGTGTAGGAGCTAAATTGGTCGATCTATACAGAAAAGACATTACACCTGAAGAAGCTTTTCAAAATCAGGACTTACTTAAGTTTTCAAAAGATTATTACCGAAAAAAAGGAACAGGAAGACCTACAAAAAAAGACCGTAGAGATATAGATACTTATAGCGATGGAGATTCCGAAGTTTGATGCGTTGTTCTGGAGCAGCAAATACCAGGAAGGACAAACTGGTTGGGATATGGGAGAAGTCTCTCCTCCTATCAAGAATTATATTGATCAGCTCACTAACAAAAACTTATCGATTTTAATTCCTGGTGCAGGAAATGCGTATGAAGCGGCTTATCTTTTTGAGCAAGGATTCACAGATGTTACTGTATTAGATTTGGCGAAAGAACCTCTTGATAATTTTAAAAAAAGAGTACCTGATTTTCCGGAATCTAATTTAGTTCAACAGGATTTCTTTAACCATGAAGGGCAGTATGATTTGATCATAGAGCAAACCTTTTTTTGCGCTTTAGATCCCTCATTAAGAATTAGCTATATTGATAAAATGAAAGCTTTACTTAAATTAAAGGGGAAGCTCGTTGGTTTGTTATTTGACTTTAGGCTAAGCAATGAAGGACCTCCTTTTGGTGGTGATGCCGATGCCTATTCATTGGCTTTTCAAAAACAATTTCACCTCAAGACCCTGACGCCATGTTATAATTCGATAAAACCGAGAGATGGAAAGGAACTTTTTATTAATTTTGTGAAGACAAATTGATCACAGATGCAAAAAACGATTATTTTAAATAATGAGCAGATCCAGCACAAGACCAAAAGGATTGCTTATCAAATCTACGAATCTAATATCAATGAGAGTGAAGTGATATTGGCCGGAATAAAAGAGAATGGTTTTATTTTCGCTAAAAAGATCCAAGAGGCTTTAACTCAGATCTCCCCTATAAAAGTGACGCTATGTGAAGTGGTTATAAATAAAAGAAAACCCCGTGATCCTGTTTTAACGAGTCTAGACGCTTCAGAATACAAAAATAAATCACTTGTATTGGTTGATGATGTGTTGAATTCTGGAACCACGCTCATCTATGCCGCCAAATTATTTTTGGAAGTTCCTTTAAAAAGATTCAAAACAGTGGTTCTGGTTAACAGAAACCATAAAAAATATCCCATTAAAGCTGATTTTAAGGGTATTTCCTTGTCTACTTCCATGCAGGAGCATATCTATGTGGAATTTGACGGCAAAAGCGCTCAGGCCTTTTTAGACTAGTTCTTTTTAACCTTGACTAGTAATTCTTGCAGTAGTTCATGAATAGATTTGTTGTCGATGCTTATTGATTGATCTGCCTGTTCATAAAAATTTCTTCTTTCAAATAAATGTTTGGCTATAAATTCAGTCAATTGTTCATCACTTAAAGATGCAATTAAAGGACGTTGCTGTTTTTCTGATCGAAGTCTGTTGCATATGGTAGCAATCCCTCCCTTTAAATAAAAAGATTGCGATTCTTTTTTGATCAATTCCATATTATTGGCATAACAGGGTGTTCCTCCGCCAAGGGCCAATACTGCATCAGTTTCTTGTTCGAGTATTTCCTTTAGATACTTGCTTTCTTGTAGTCTAAAGTAGATTTCACCCTTTGCTTCAAAAATATCTTTAATCGACTTCTTTTCTTTGTCAACAATATAGTCATCCAAATCTATAAAGGGAAGGCTAAGTGCTGCGGCTAGTTCCTTTGCCACTGTAGACTTTCCGCTTCCCATATATCCAATAAGAATAATTTTCATAAAATGCTGATTTATAGTAAAGTGAATTGGCGGCAAATATCTTTATTTTTTTTTTAATAAAAAGCCTTGTAATATTAATAATTGCTAGTATATTTGCATCCGAATTATTTGACCTGGTAGCTCAGTTGGTAGAGCATCTCCCTTTTAAGGAGAGGGTCCTGGGTTCGAGCCCCAGCCAGGTCACCAAATTTTCAAAATTTATCCCGCTGTAGCGGGATTTTTTTTTAGATTTGTATCTACTTATAATGCGCATGTGGTGAAATTGGTAGACATGCAGCCTTGAGGGGGCTGTGTTCGCAAGGACGTGCTGGTTCGAGTCCAGTCATGCGCACTTTTAGTTTTCTAATAAATATTGTTTGCTTCAATTTCAGTCTGTCTAAAGAGCTTAAAAGTATACGCTCTTTTCCTTCTATTCCATTATTCTTTTATATAGGTATCAGGTGCATATCAATAATGACTATTTTAAGGATGTCTTGGGTCTTATATTTGACACGCACTACATTATAGTTCATTTGTGGTTTCATTTCATGACTGAGCCTTATCCTTAGCTAAGGATTTTAACACTTTTGTACCCTTCAATCAATTACTGCTGTTGCATCATTGATCATAAGAAAAGGAAGAAACACAAGTAGTACAAGTCCAGCAAAGAAGGCTATTAATAATTCTAAAAAATTTCTCATTCTATTTATGATTGATACCTTAAAGATACTGCTCAATTGGGTTTATTATGATGAGTAAAATCATACTATTTAAAAAAAAACCACTTAATTATATGGAGTACAGGGAGAAGTAAATAGTATAAATAAGTAAAGCCCTGACATAAATTACTATGTGAGGGCATTAAATAACCTTTAATTAAATCTTGATAAGAGAATTGTTAGTGTCCATATTTTCCAATTAGTATGGATATCTATGGCTTGACACTAATTAAAAGATCGGAACAAATTTCTACTAAAAATCAGCATCATTTTCTCCTTCACCAATAGGTTCTTTACCAGTTCTTATATAACCTAATTTTGATTTTTCAGAATAACTAAAATAAATTGGTTTTTCATTTCTCAAAATATCTATAATACTGTCATACATATGCAAATGGAACCGCAGATAAACTAATTTGGAATTAACATCATGATAATTTACAGGCAGAGTTTTATTATCTGGATAGAAGCTTGCTTGTAAAACATAATCATCATCGTGATAACATTTTATAATGACCCTTGGGTAAATAAGACTATTTCCTGCTTTTCCAGCTTGAAAGTGAACCCAATAATGGTTTATTTCGCTAACAATTATCTTCATTGACTTCATTTTGTATCGGTTTAAATGGATTAATTAATAAGTGACAAGTTAAAGATTATTTCCAAATCTAAAAATAGATTTTGGACAAATAGTAATAATTTTTATCCGAAAGGCACTTATTCTTTATCAGAGGGAGATAGTTTTCATATTTGATTGCAGCCTTATAATGATTTTAATAAGCAGCTGCAGGAATCATTGATGAAGTCAAAGATGGTGCTACTTAGTTTTTAGACAAATGATACATTTCTCTTAAAAGCATATTGGGTTTTAAGTTACCCGTTAGCTCCGTTAGGACTGAGTCATGCTTAAAGATCAGCACATCATATTTAAAGTATTGTCCTGTTTCTTTTTCTTTGATCCTTTTTATTCCGTTAATCACCCCTTCTATATAGACGATATTCATCATACGTCTAAACTGATCAGCGTTTAAATTAGGCTGTCCATTGTCTTTGGTAACAGAAGAAAAATAATTGGCATAAATCATTTACCAAAATTATAAAAAGAGGCCTTTGGTGATTGATTAGGATTGTACCATTTTTAAAATATTTGATTCTCCTATTCATAAAAACCCAAGTGAAGATTCGCTTGGGTTTCTAAATTAACATTATTTTAAATTTGTTTATTCTGTTGGTAAAGCCAATACGCTTAAATGCCTTTGACTCTGGTACCTCAAAAGATCCCATGATCCGTTTTTTGATACCTTGTAAAATACTTCCACGCTGTTCTCCCCTGCCGGAATCTCAGTTTTTGCATGTAAATTTATGCCTATAGCTTTTTTTGAATCTCTTGGATTTGATACATGGTACTGAACTATTGGATGACCATTTACTTCAATTTTATAGTACAAAGAGCCTTTATGATTTTTAGTCATATCATTAATAGGAGCCCCAAGAAATTCCAACGAGGCAGCAATAAAAATATCACTTCGTCTATCTTCTTTAATTGTAAGACTCATAGGACTTGGTAGACTTGTCCAATGAGTGCTCATATCCCCTTCTATTCTGCTTTTCCAAGATCTTGTATAGCTGTTCATATCCTTACATTATTAATTTGACAGGATAAAATTAAAAGAATATTCAAGTAATTTTTGTGACTTTAATCATGCCGTGTAAATAAAATTAGCCTTATACTCAACAGGCAGTAAAAAGAAAACCCCTTCTTTCAAAGGGGTTTTTAGGGGAAAAGTTAAGTGTATTACATTAATTCAAGTATGATTTAATGTTTCTCAATAGTAAAGGTTAACATTTTTATATATTTATTTGATAAAAATTAATCTATAATTGTAAAAGTTCCCGTCATTGAAGAATGAAATTCACAAATATAATATAAGGTATCAGGCGCATCCATAGGAACCGTAAAAGTTATTTTACCGTCAACACTTCCATTGTTTCCAACACCATCAGTATAGGCATCTCCAGTTCCTGTAGTTTGTGATGTTTTGATATAAAATGGATGACTAGGTGTGTTCATGTCAAACTCATAAGTCATTCCTCTTTTTAGAGTCAGATCAGGATTTGATTCATTATTTAAGTCATTTCCATTAAAGATATAAGCCGAGGCTCCACTATTGGTCACTTCATAAACAACCGATGCCGAATTGTTATCATCAATACTCGCTCCGATATTTCCCTGAGCCACAATTGTGGCCAATTGATCTGCACTAAGATGAACATTAATATATCCCATAAAAGTATCTATATCATTATACGGAAAAGATGTTCCATCGTCTAATTGACTCACATGCGTATAGCTCATTCCGGAATCTCCATCTACAGGGTTAAAACTAAACGCTATTCCTCCCCCTGTTGCCACATCATTATCATGGATATGCGCTGGGTGAATTCCTCCGGCAGGAGTATTCAATAAAGAGATAAGAGCTAAGGATTCACCACTTTTACGTTCAAAAAATGTTACTTCTCCTGAAATACCAGGAGCATCTTTTTCAGCTAAGGTATATACTAAAGATTCTCCTGTCAGCTCATTTTGACCAATGTCTCCATCAGCAACAACAGTAGCCAGATTTTCTTCACTTAAATGAACATTAATATAGCCATCAAAATCCAAAACATCATCATAACCAAAAGGTGTTCCGTTGTCTAACTGCGAAATGTTGGTAACACTCATGCCATTATTTCCATCTACTGAATTCATAATGATCGCAATATCTCCACCTTCTGCAACTGAATTCACGTGAAGATGTGCTGGGTGTACTCCATCAGCCGGTGTGTTCATCAATTCAATCTTGGCTAAAGCGTCTCCGTTTAATCTTTTAACATATGTTATTTTTCCGCTAATGCCCTCAACCGCATTTTCTTGCAGTACATACTCCTTTGACACAGCTGTCAGTTCATTTTGACCAATATCTCCTTGAGCTACAATCGTACCCAATTCATCAGCACTTAAATGAACATTGATGTATCCATCAAAGTCAAGAACTTCGTTGTAACCAAAAGCCGAACCATCATCCAATTGTTTGATATTCGTTTTACTCATTCCTGATGTTCCGTCTACAGGATTGAATGAAAATGCTATTCCTCCACCTTCAGCAGCTGTGTTGTTGTGGATATGAGCAGGATGAACACCATCTTCAGGAGTATTCATCAATTCGATCACAGAAAGAGCTTGTCCATTTAATCTCTCATAAAAAGTTACGGTTCCTTCAATTCCAGGGGCTGCTTTTTCCATAAGATCATATGATTTCGAAACTCCTGTTAATGCATTGACACCTATGTCTCCTTGTGCAACGATTGTACTTAATTCATCAGCACTTAGATGAACATTTATATAACCATTAAAGGCAAGTAGTCCATCATAATTAATCGCTGTTCCATCATCAAGCGCTGAAACGGTAATTGACGATTTACCCGTTGTGCCATCAACAACACCTAAAGTCAAAGCTATTCCTCCTCCTTCTGCAGCCGTATTAAAGTGGATATGGGCAGGATGTTGACCTCCTGCCGGTGTATTACTTAATTCTAGTTCGATTGTAACTGAATTATCTTTATTCTCTATAAATTTGGCTTCTCCCGAAATACTTTCGACAGCTACTGCGTTTAAAGAATATGTAATGTTAACACCTGTAGTTGGATCTTCAGGTCCAACAGGTTCATAATTTCCCATATCATCATCATCATCATTGTTG
>CAJQNF010000016.1 GCA_905479625.1 uncultured Flavobacteriaceae bacterium
CTTAAGTCAAAATAAAAAAATTATCTTTAAACAAAAAAAATCAATTAATTCCGACAAAGCGACACAAATTTAATCATTATGATACACAAATCGATCAAATTATTTTTAATACTCTTAAGCAGCATGGCGATGGCTCAGACCGGACACCTGATGCAGGGTGTTGGAGCAGTAAATATGTCAATGGGGGGTGCAGCAACAGCCCAGCCTCTTGATATTTCCGGGGCGATGCAATGGAACCCGGCAGCACTTTCTGTTTTTGACGGCTCTATTTTAAGATTTGATATTGGGGCCTTTGAAGGCGTTCCTGAATTATCATCTTCTCTTCCTGCCGGTATGCTGGGTCAAGGAGCACCCGCTACATTTGGTAAAACGAAGTCTGAATTGGGATATATGCCTATGCCAGCTTTAGGTTTTGCATGGGGTAAAGCAGACTCGAAGCACACTTTTGGTGTTTCAGCTTTTGGTATCAGTGGTTTTGGAGTAGATTTTCCACAAGAAACCAACTTGCCGATTGGTTCTGATGGTAATCCAAATCCCAATTGGAACCCTAACAGTTCAAACGCTATCCTATATCCTCAAAATTTAATGGGCTTTGGAAATTTGCATTCTGAATATATGCTATTACAAGTTGGCTTTACCTGGGCTTATAATTTTTCTGAAAAATTTTCTATTGGTCTGCAACCAACTTTCAACTATGCTTCCTTAATCTTGGAGCCTAACCCATTGGCTGCGCCTAGTCAAACACTAGGGTACCCTGTAAGTGAATCAGCTTCAACAACTGGTTTTGGTGGTCAGATTGGTTTATTCTATGATTCTTTAAAAGGGTTTAAGATTGGTGCTTCGTACAAGACGCCTCAATATTTTTCTGAATTTGATTTTAAGAACACTTATTTAGATGGTTCGTCTGCACCTAATGTGAAATTTTCGATGAACTATCCGGCAGTTTATTCAATTGGTCTTGGTTATTCAAAAGGGATTGTTGATATCGCGTTGGATTATCGTTATGTGGATTATGAAGGTACTGATGGATTTCAGGATTCCGGATGGCAAATAGCCGAAGAAGGCCCTTTTACTGGTTTTCCAACAGGAGCTGTTAATGGCTTTGGATGGCAAAACATGTCTGTTGTTTCAGCAGGGCTTCAATTAAAAGCCATTAAAAAATTACCATTGAGATTTGGTTATACGTATAGTTCCAATCCTATTCAGGATGAATTGGCTTTCTTTTCGACTCCTGCAACGGCAATTATAGCTCATGCCTTTCAATTTGGGTTAAGTTATGAAGTGTCTGAGGCATTTAGAATTGATGCTGTTTATCACTATGGAATGAGTGATGGGAAAACAAGCGGAAATTTATTAAGTCCTATACCGGCTATCGATTTTAATCAAGATGGATTTCCTGATGGACCATGGGATGCTGTCAACAATCCTTTAGGTAAAATTCCAGGATCAGAAGTTGCTTATGAAATGACAACTCAGATGTTCATGCTGGGTCTTAATTTCAATTTAAAAGGAAAAGACACCGATGGAGATGGCGTAAAAGACAAAGATGATTTATGCCCTGAGGTAGCAGGTCTGGAACAATTTAATGGTTGCCCCGATACAGATGGTGACGGCATTCAGGATTCAGAAGACAAATGTCCTAATGAAGCAGGTTTAGCTAAATTCAATGGTTGCCCTGATTCAGATGGTGATGGTTTTATGGACTCTGAAGATATGTGTCCGAATGAAGCAGGTTTAGAACAATTTAACGGTTGTCCTGATACTGACGGAGACGGTGTAATGGATTCTCAGGATGCGTGTCCAAATGAAGCAGGTCCTATAGAAAACAAAGGTTGCCCGATAATAGATACAGATGGAGATGGAGTTCCTGATGATAAAGACAATTGCCCGAATGTATTTGGTTCAGCTTCAAACTACGGATGCCCTGTGGTAACAGAAGCGGTGCAAAAGGAAATTACTGACTTGGCAAGGGCCATTTATTTTAAAACTGGGAAAGATTCTTTTACTGACGAAACACAGATCAGACTTGAAAGTATTGATAAGATCCTTGCTGAGTATACAGGTTCACAATTCATAGTTGAAGGTCATACGGATAGTACAGGTAGTGATAAAATCAATAGTGAATTATCTCAAAAAAGAGCTAATGCAGTGATGAATTATTTAATTGAAAATGGTTTTCCTGCTGAGAATATTCAGGCCGTAGGTTACGGTTCTTCAAAACCAATTGGAGATAATAACACCTCTAAAGGTCGTCAGGCCAATAGAAGGGTGGAGATTTATACCAAGAAGTAGGAGACAACTCACAAATTTTTAAAAACCGCTTTTTTAAGCGGTTTTTTTTTTGACAAAATGTCAATAACTTTTATTGTCGTTCTTCAATAACCATTGTATTTTTGAGGAAAAACGCAGGGGTAGTGAGTAGTTATTTGGACGAGTTAAACGAGGCACAAAAAGAGGCAGTTCTTCAAAGAGAAGGACCCATGATTATTATTGCAGGAGCCGGATCCGGTAAAACCAGGGTGTTGACCTATAGAATTGCTCATTTGATGAAAAATGGAGTAGATCCGTTTAATATCCTGTCGCTTACTTTTACCAATAAGGCAGCTAAAGAAATGAAAAGCCGGATTGCCGGTGTTGTAGGACCGAGTGAAGCGAAAAATTTATGGATGGGTACTTTTCATAGTGTCTTTGCGAGGATACTGAGGAGCGAGGGTGAAAAATTAGGATATCCATCTAATTTTACGATTTATGACACACAGGATTCAGTAAGACTGATTTCATCGATCATTAAGGAATTACAACTTGAAAAGGACAAGTATAAACCCAAACAGGTTTTAGGGAGAATCTCACAATTTAAGAACAGTCTGATTACGGTAAGGGCGTATTACCAGAATCCGGAGGTCATGGAGGCTGATAAAGTATCAGGAAGGCCAAAAATTGGCAGTATCTATAAAGAATATGTGGATCGCTGTTTTAAAGCAGGGGCCATGGATTTTGACGATTTGCTTTTAAGGACCAATGAGTTGCTCACGCGATTTCCTGAGGTTCTGGCAAAGTACCAAGATAGGTTCCGCTATATATTGGTGGATGAGTATCAGGATACGAATCATTCACAATATCTCATCGTAAGAGCATTAGCAGACAGGTACCAGAACATCTGTGTAGTTGGTGATGATAGTCAGAGTATCTACGCCTTTAGAGGAGCTAATATTCAGAATATACTCAATTTCCAAAAGGACTATGATGATGTAAAGATTTTTAAACTTGAGCAAAATTACCGTTCATCAAGTAATATTGTCCAGGCTGCCAATAGTGTTATTGATAAGAATAAGACAAAGTTGGATAAAGAGATATGGACATCAAATCAGGAAGGGGAATTGATCAAAGTGATGCGCACCTTTTCTGAAGGTGATGAAGGTCGCTTTGTGGCAAGTTCCATTTTTGAGAATATGATGCAGCACCAATTGCCAAATAACAGTTTCACCATACTTTATCGAACCAATGCACAGTCAAGAGCCATTGAAGATGCACTGCGAAAGAAAAACATCAAGTATAGAATCTACGGCGGTTTGTCATTTTATCAAAGAAAGGAGATCAAGGATACCTTAGGCTATTTGAGATTGTTGATCAATCCAAATGATGAGGAAGCATTTAAACGCGTGATCAACTATCCTGCAAGAGGAATTGGCCAAACTACGATTGACAGATTGGTTATAGCAGCTAACGATCATAATATCTCCATGTTTGAAATACTTTTTCAATTGGATAGTCTTTCAATCAATATTAATTCCGGAATTAAAACCAAATTGCTGAATTTTAGGGATATGATCCGGAGTTTTCAAATCGAAGCAAAATCAAAAAACGCATTTGAGGTGGCAGATCTGGTCATTAAGAAAACAAGGTTGATCAGAGATTTAGAAAGTGAAGGTACCCCTGAAGCCATTAGTAGAGTAGAAAATGTTCAGGAATTAATGAACGGTGTCAAAGATTTTATTGAACAACAAAAAGAAAAGGAAGAGGATGCATCGCTTGCATTTTTCTTGGAAGATGTTGCATTGGCCACTGATTTTGATCAGGAAAAAGACGATGTGCCCAGGGTGTCGCTGATGACGATTCATCTTGCCAAGGGCTTGGAATTTCCTTATGTGTATATTGTTGGCCTGGAGGAGAATCTTTTTCCATCTGCCATGAGCATGAACACCAGAAGTGAAATTGAAGAGGAACGAAGACTGTTCTATGTGGCACTTACAAGGGCAGAAAAGCAGGTCTACCTCTCTTATGCACAATCAAGGTATCGTTGGGGAAAACTAATAGATTGCGAACCAAGTCGCTTTTTAGAAGAGATCGATGAGAAATTTATTAACTACATAACCCCGAGGAAAGAACAAGCAAAGAGTAATTCATTTATTGATAAGGATATTTTTGGCATTCCCGATCAGACTAAGATCAGATTTAAGAAACCGATACAAAAAAAGGTGGAGAAATCTATCAAAAAACCGCTGACCAAAACCGTAAAATCAATTCCTCCTGCGAAGCTGAAAAAAGTTGCTGATTTAGGAGGCTCTCAAAATTTATTTGACAATAATCTTTTGGAGGGAAATATTGTGGAGCATGGGAAATTTGGCAGGGGAGAAGTGCTTGCAGTTGAAGGGGCAGGCAACAGTAAAAAGGCCGAAATTAAATTTGATTCAGGCCAAACCAAGAAGTTATTACTGCAATTTGCTAAGTTGAAGATAATTGGCTAAATCTTTGCTTTGGTCATCAAAATAATTGTTACTTTGCAGCAAGATAGAATTTTAATAAAAAGTTGATTTAAAGAATCTAAAGGATGGATTTAGAATATAATTCGGATAGGGAACATTTGATCATACCAGAGTATGGCAGGCATATTCAAAAGCTTGTCAATCATTGTATCAAATTGGAAGATAAAGAAGTAAGAAATACTATGGCAAAAGCCATCGTACATGTCATGGGAAATATGCAGCCTCATCTTAGAGATGTTCCTGATTTTCAACATAAGTTGTGGGATCAGTTGTTTATCATGTCTGATTACAATTTAGATGTCGATACGCCTTATCCAAAACCAGAAAGAGAGGTTTTACAAGCCAAGCCTGATTCAATGGACTACCCTAAATCTGCCTCTAAATATAGATTTTACGGGAATAATATTCAGATCATGATTGATACTGCACTGACCTGGGAAGAAGGTGAACTCAAGGAGGCGCTGGTATTCACCATTGCAAATCACATGAAAAAGTGCTATTTGAACTGGAATAAGGATACTGTTGATGATGAAGTAATTTTTCGTCATTTAAAGGAGTTGTCAGGAGGAGCTTTGGTTCCTAAGGACAACGAAACTTTATCAGAGTCTAAAAATTTGTTGAGAAAGAAACCAGCAAAAACTTTTCAGAAATCGAATCAAAAACAAGGTAAAAAGAATTTTAGAAAAAGATAATACCTGTAAATTAAACTTCGCTAATGTCAATATTTAAAATTGAAGGAGGGCACCGTCTGAATGGTGAAATTATCCCTCAGGGTGCCAAGAATGAGGCACTTCAGATCGTCTGTGCCACACTGCTAACCGCATCTAAAATCACTATTAGTAATATACCTGACATTAGAGATGTAAATAAGCTTATTTTTATCCTGGGAGAGCTTGGGGTGAAAATTGAAAAGCTTGATAGAAATACCTATACTTTTCAGGCGGATGACATCAATTTAAAATATTTGGAATCTCTTGATTTCAAAAAAGATGGAAGCTCACTTCGAGGTTCAATTATGATCGTGGGTCCATTACTTACAAGATTTGGAAAAGGATATATTCCTAGACCCGGAGGCGATAAGATTGGTCGCAGAAGACTTGATACACATTTTGAAGGTTTTATAAAACTTGGCGCTAAATTCAGATATAACAGGGAGGAATCCTTTTATGGTGTTGAAGCTGATCAATTGTACGGAACTGACATGTTGCTTGATGAGGCATCAGTAACCGGTACGGCAAATATTTTAATGGCTGCTGTTCTGGCCAAAGGAGAAACGATTGTTTACAATGCGGCCTGTGAACCCTATATACAACAATTGTGCAAGATGTTGGTAAGTATGGGAGCAGTGATAGACGGAATTGGGTCGAACAGATTGATCATCCAGGGAGTTTTAGAACTTGGTGGTTGTGAGCATCGCATATTACCTGATATGATCGAGATTGGAAGCTGGATAGGTGTAGCTGCAATGACCAGATCAGAATTAACAATAAAAAATGTGAGCTGGAAAGACCTTGGTTTGATACCCAATGTGTTTAAAAAATTAGGGATTAACCTGGAGCAGATCAATGATGATATCTATATCCCTGCACAGGAAAGTTACGAGATTCAGGGCTACCTGGATGGATCAATACTTACAGTTTCTGATGCGCCATGGCCAGGTTTCACACCTGACTTGTTAAGTATTGTTCTTGTGGTCGCAACCCAGGCTAAAGGGAGTGTTTTAATCCATCAGAAGATGTTTGAAAGCAGGTTGTTCTTCGTTGATAAACTTATTGATATGGGTGCTAAAGTCATCTTATGTGACCCTCATAGAGCAACGGTTATAGGAATGAATCATGAGTCAAGTCTCAAGGCGACAACCATGAGCTCACCTGATATTAGAGCGGGTATTTCATTACTTATCGCAGCATTATCAGCTAAAGGAACTAGCATTATTCATAATATTGATCAGATCGATCGTGGCTATGAAAATATAGATGAACGTCTGCGTTCATTGGGGGCTAAGATCGAAAGAATAGATAGTGCGTTTTAAAAGAAACTTCATCCTAACTTTTTAGTTTTGTGACAATATGACACAAATAAACACTTGGCAAGTAATTTGCTTTCTAGGGGTAAGAGGATAAAATTGAATTATAATGAGCGATCAAGAACATAAAGAAAAAGAAATGGAAAAAAATATTCCCAATCAGGAAGTGGAAAATGAAAATGTAGAGGGAGCCACTGATAGGTTAGAAGATTCAGAAAATACTGAAAATGAAACTATTGAGTCTGAAGTAGAAGGGCTTAAGGAAGAAGTTGAAAAGGAAAGAAATAATTTCCTAAGGTTATTTGCGGAGTTTGAAAATTATAAAAAAAGAACGTCCAAAGAAAGAATAGAATTATTCAGTACAGCAAATAAGGAGTTGATGACAGTTCTTTTGCCAATTCTGGATGACTTTGAAAGAGGCTTAAAAGAAGTCGAAAAATCTTCTGATGAGGCGCTTATGCAAGGTATGCAGTTGATTTATAATAAATTCAAGAATACATTAAGCCAAAAGGGGTTGAAGGAAATGGAAGTAAAGCAAGGTGATACTTTTGATGCTGAGATACACGAAGCCATCACTCAGATTCCGGCTCCTTCAAAGAAACTAAAGGGTAAAATCATTGATACGGTTGAGAAAGGTTATAAACTTGGAGAAACCATTATTCGCTACCCTAAGGTTGTTCTTGGTAATTAAGCGTATCTAATAATTTAAAACGATCATTTGTGAAACAGGATTATTACGACATACTTGGGATAGCTAAAAATGCTACAGCCAACGAAATAAAAAAGGCCTATCGTAAAAAAGCAGTAGAGAATCACCCTGATAAGAATCCGGGAGATAATGAAGCTGAGGAAAGATTCAAACAGGCGGCAGAAGCCTATGAGATTTTAAGTAATGCTGACAAAAAGGCCAAATATGACCAATATGGTCATGCTGCATTTGAAAATGGCGGTGCCGGAGGCGGATATGGTAGTATGAACATGGACGATATCTTCAGTCAGTTCGGTGATATTTTCGGAGGTCACTTTGGTGGTGGAGGCTTCGGAGGTGGTTTTGGAGGAGGATCCAGACAGGCCCGAGTAAAAGGAAGTAATCTCAGAATTCGTGTGAAGCTCGAGTTAAAAGATATTTTAAACGGCGTAAGCAAGAAGGTGAAGGTAAAACGTCAGGTAAAAGCTGAAGGCGTTACTTACAGCACTTGTTCTACTTGTAACGGACAGGGGAGTGTGATGAGGGTTACCAATACGATTCTTGGTAGAATGCAAACTGCTGCTGCTTGTCCTGCATGTAAAGGAGCTGGAAAAGTGGTAAATCACAGGCCTAAAGGAGCAGATATTAATGGTTTGATTACGCGTGAAGAAACTGTCGAAATCGATATTCCAGCAGGGGTTACTGACGGTGTTCAGCTCAAGGTGTCAGGAAAAGGAAATGAAGCACCAGGTGATGGTATTCCAGGAGATATTCTGGTGGTGATTCAGGAAATACAGCACGAAAAGTTAAAGAGAGAAGGTACCAATTTACATTATGACCTTTATATTAGTTTTGCTGAGGCAGTCTTGGGATCAAGTCAGGAAATTGACACACTTACAGGAAAAGTCAGAATAAAAATAGAGGAGGGGACCCAAAGCGGAAAAATTCTTCGATTAAGAGGAAAAGGTCTTCCAAGTCTTGACAGATATGGAAATGGGGACTTATTGGTTCACCTAAATGTATGGACTCCTAAAAAGTTGACAAAAGACCAAAAAGCATTCTTTGAAAGCGTTCGAGATCATGAAAATTTCATCCCTAGCCCATCTGTTTTGGAGAAATCTTTTTTTGAAAAAGTAAAAGACATGTTCTCATAACTTTTAGAGAATCAATTTATTATAAGGAAGAAAATGAGAATAATGAATTTTTTTAATTAAAATTTCGTTATATTTGTTTTGCTGGATTTTAAAATTCAGTAACTTTTTCTTTTTCATAGCAATTTTCCCACTCTTTTTAGAGTGGGTTTTTTATTGCATGGTCTTTTCAAAATAAAAAACAAATAAATTTTCAAATAGTTTAGGATTTTGATGAGAATATTGTATTTTTACAGTCTTATTTATATTACTTTAAATAGTAATATTCTTTTTCATAGCAATTTTCCCACTTTTGTTTACAGAAGTGGGATTTTTTTTTAAAGCTTATATAAACTACTTTTGCAAAAATAAAAGTAAGTCATCTTATCGCTGCGCTTTTAATAGCGTGGAGGAAAGTCCGGACACCATAGAGTAGCATAGCGGATAACATCCGTCATCACGTCTCGGCGTGATAGGACAAGTGCAACAGAAAGTATGTACAGTTCGGCTGTAGTGAAACCAGGTAAACTCTATGCGGTGCAATGCTATGTACATTGGAGATCCGATTCGTCGGGAGAGAACTACTCGTTCGATTTCAAGGGGTGAGCAGCTCGAGTTGTAGAGTAATTTACAACCCAGATAAATGATAGGAGTCCCACTTTCGGTGGGATAACAGAATCCGGCTTATTGGCTTACTTTTTCTTTTGATAATTTCATAATTTTTCAATTATTTTTCGTCTCGATTTTAGTGAATTAAAAGATTTTAAACGTCTTTTTGAACATTAGGGAATGCAAGTCTATTTTCGTTGAATATTATATAAAATCAGCTTAATATTTCGTACTTTTGGGAACGAAAATTTTTAACCAGAATAAAATCATTTAAGATTATGGCATTTGATGTTGATATGATAAAAAAGGTCTACGAAAGAATGGCGGACCGTGTTGATAGCGCTAGAAGCATTGTTGGACGACCTTTAACTTTATCTGAGAAAATATTATACAATCATTTATGGGATGGTCTTCCCAAAGAATCCTTTAAAAGAGGTGTAGATTACGTTGATTTTGCACCGGATAGAATAGCATGTCAGGACGCAACGGCTCAAATGGCTTTGCTGCAGTTTATGCAAGCAGGTAAAAGTAAAGTAGCTGTGCCTACAACAGTGCATTGTGATCACTTGATCCAAGCTAAAATAGGAGCGGATAAAGATTTACAAGAAGCAATCAATACTTCGAGCGAAGTTTTTAATTTTTTAGCTTCGGTGTCGAATAAATATGGAATTGGATTCTGGAAACCGGGAGCTGGTATTATTCATCAGGTAGTTCTTGAAAATTATGCCTTTCCTGGAGGAATGATGATAGGAACTGACTCGCATACAGTAAATGCTGGTGGACTGGGTATGATTGCTATTGGAGTTGGTGGAGCAGATGCTGTTGATGTGATGGCCGATATGCCCTGGGAGTTAAAGTTCCCTAAGTTGATCGGCGTTAAATTAACTGGAAAATTAAGCGGTTGGACCGCACCAAAAGATGTTATTCTTAAAGTGGCAGGTATCTTAACTGTGAAAGGTGGTACCGGAGCAATCGTTGAGTATTTTGGTGATGGAGCCATTTCAATGTCCGCCACTGGAAAAGGAACAATTTGTAACATGGGAGCTGAAATTGGAGCGACAACTTCAACGTTTGGATATGATGCTTCAATGGAAAGATATTTAAGAGCTACAGGAAGAGATGAGATTGCTGATGCAGCAAATGAAGTAGCACCTTATTTGACCGGTGATGATGAAGTATATGAAAATCCTGAAAAATATTTTGATCAGGTAATTGAAATTGACCTCTCAACGTTACAACCTCATGTAAACGGACCTTTTACCCCTGATCTCGCCACAAAGGTAGGAGAAATGAAAGAAAAGGCAGATAAAAATGGTTGGCCACTTAAAGTAGAATGGGGTTTGATCGGGTCTTGTACGAATTCTTCTTATGAGGATTTATCAAGAGCAGCTTCCATTGCAAAACAAGCGGTTGATAAAAATGTAACTGCGAAGGCAGAATTTGGTATAAACCCTGGTTCTGAACAAGTTCGATATACGGCAGAAAGAGACGGTCTTTTGGACATATTTGAAGATCTTGATGCCATGATATTCACCAATGCCTGCGGACCTTGTATAGGCCAATGGGCTAGAGAAGGAGCAGATAAAAAAGAAAAAAATACAATAGTTCATTCGTTTAACAGAAACTTTTCAAAACGTGCGGATGGAAATCCTAATACACATGCGTTTGTTGCTTCACCTGAAATGGTAGCAGCTATAGCAATTTCAGGAAGACTTGATTTTAACCCAATGACGGATGCCTTGGTTGACGCCAATGGCAATGAGGTCATGCTTGATGAACCAACAGGTTTTGAACTGCCGCCTAAAGGATTTGATGTGGATGATCCAGGTTTTCTAGCTCCGGTTGAAGACGGTTCTGGAATTAATGTGATTGTCAATGAAGACTCTAAGAGGTTACAATTGTTAGATCCATTTACGCCAATTGGTGGGCAAATCAGAGATGCCAAATTATTGATCAAGGCTTTTGGAAAATGTACAACTGACCATATTTCTATGGCAGGCCCATGGTTGAGGTTTAGAGGTCATTTAGATAATATTTCAGAGAATATGCTTATTGGAGCAGTTAATGCATTCAACAAGGAAACAAACTCTGTAAAGAATCAAATAACCGGTGAGTATGGACCAGTTCCCACAACAGCGAGAGCTTACAAGGCTGCTGGAGTATATTCTGTGGTTATAGGAGATCATAATTATGGAGAAGGATCTTCAAGAGAACATGCAGCCATGGAACCAAGACATTTAGGGGTCGCAGCTGTTATTGTAAAATCATTTGCCAGAATTCATGAAACCAATTTGAAGAAGCAGGGTATGCTTGGTTTGACTTTTGTCAATGAAAACGACTATGATCTTATCCAGGAAAATGATAGCTTTAATTTCATTGATCTTGATCAATTTAGCCCAGGGAAACAATTGACTCTGGAAGTTGTACATGAAGATGGAACTAAAGATGTCATTATGTTGAACCATACATATAATGAGAATCAGATAGAATGGTACAAGGAAGGTTCAGCGTTAAATTTGATTAAAAAAGAGAACGCTCAATAATAGTATTGATTATATAAGAATAAAAAAAGCTTCGATTTATCGAAGCTTTTTTTATGTGATATTTTAAAAGTAATAAGAAGCATTCTTTTTCGTCCAGGTTTTAGTGTAAGTAAGCTTGCATCTCCTCGACTTAGGTTGAAAACATTAGTAAGATGAAATATTATATAGAGAGAATCAGTTCCATTATCGCCGCCATCATTTTATTGCAAACCCTTTATTTTAAATTTTCTGGCGCACCTGAAAGTGTATATATATTTAGTCAATTAGGAGTAGAACCTTATGGAAGGATTGGCACGGGGGTATTAGAGCTTATTGTTGCTGTTTTACTGATCTTTAAAAGAACGAGTCTTATTGGCTCTATAATAGGCTTGGGTGTTATTTCAGGCGCGATATTGTCGCATTTGTTTGTGCTGGGTATTGAAGTTCAAAATGATGGAGGTTTATTGTTCGGTATGGCAATTTTAGTATTCGTTTTATTGCTGATATCGCTTATCTTGCAGAAGGATAAATTAATAGCGATAGTAAAATCGCTAAAGAAATAGATTAAAACTTACGGTATGAAATTCTTGCGAAAGAACCTCTCGAATATTTTATTTATTGGCTTTATAATTTTTATGTTTACTCCTTATGGTTTGCCGGTAAGGGCGACTTTAATTAAGGCTGTTAGCTTTGTGACCACCAGGGTTTTTTCATTAGAAATTGACAAAGAAGATCAAATATCTTTAGAGGACTTTAATTGGGAATTGCAGAGTTTTAACGGACAACAGGTCAATTTGGAAACTTTTAAGGGCCAGGTTATTGTTGTTAATTTATGGGCTACCTGGTGTCCGCCGTGTGTTGCTGAAATGCCAAGTTTCCAAAAGCTGTATAATGCTTATGGAGATAAAGTGATTTTTTTATTCGTAGCAAATGATGAACCTGAAAGAGTCAAAAAGTTTCTTACTGATAATGAATATGAAATACCAGTGTTTTTTCAGATGTCTAGTGCGCCAAAAGAAATGAGTTCAAATTCTCTTCCAACTACTTATGTTATAGATAGAAAAGGGACTATTGTGGCAAGTAAAGTAGGTGCTGCTGATTGGAACAGTAGTAAAGTGAGATCATTACTCGATGATCAGTTGCCAAAAAAAAAGTTGCCCTAAAGGACAACTTTTTACTTCAAATAATTAAGTAATATTGATAAAATTTATTTCACCATTTTGATGGGTAACAAATAGATTTCACCATTTTTGCTAGGTCTGAAATGCACCTTTTTGTAATTCAATTTCCATTTCAAATAAGATTCTAACTGAACATTATCAGTATCTACGGATAGAACGATCAACTCTTTTTTTGAGTTTACGGTGAACAATACATTCGCTTCATGCTGGCCAGTTATCATTATTTCATCCATAGAATTAGACCCAATCATATCAACAATTTCGATTCTTAATTCGTCAGTTGGTTTGATAGGGTGAAAGTCTGCGGCTGAAACATTGATGGTAAATAAGCCAAGTGCAAGAATAAATAATTTTAAATTTTTCATGATATATAATTTAGATTAGACAAATAGATTAGACATTTATATAGTAACAGACGAGTCTTATGTTATAAATGTTACACTTTGAAATATTAAAATAGATGAATTGGGAATTATTTAACACTTTAATGGAATTTTTTAACACTTTCAGGGTATTATGAATTCATATTTTGAAGGGAATGTGAGAAATTGATAAAAAAATGTAGGGATCATTGACACTTCATAAGTATTTAAATGCAGATTTTATATGAAGTAATTCATCTGGTGGATTAATGAAAGTTATGGTAGGCGCAAATATGGTTGATGGTAAGTTGCAAAAGAATATTTAGTTTGCGAGATGCAGAGAGGTGCAGAATAGTGTGAAATCTTTTTATCAATCTATTTTAAACAAAAAAAAGCTGTTCGGTACGAACAGCTTTTTGATTCAAAAAAAATGATGGTATTGATTATAGGTCTTTTACCATTTTTACAGGTAATAAATAGATCTCACCAAATTTGCTAGGTCTGTGATTTACTTTTTTGTAGTTCAATTTTGCTTTCAAGTAAGACTCTAATTGATCGTTGTCCGAATCTACGGATAGAACGATTAATTCTTTGTTGGCCGTTACAGTGAATAATACATCGGCATTATACTGGTCAGCTACCATTTCAGTCATGTAGTTGGTTCCGATCAAATCGACAATTTCAAAACGTAATTCATCTGTAGGTTTTACTGGGTTAAGAGTAGTAGCGGATACATTAATGGTAAAAAGGGCAAGTGCAAGGACAAATAATTTTAAACTTTTCATGATATATAATTTAGATTAGACAAATAGATTAGACATTTATACTATTAAAGGACGTAACTTTTACAGTATTTGTTACATATTTTAAAGTTAAAGTTTGGAGAATTAAGAAACATTTAACTTTTGACAAGGGGTCGTCAGGGAATTGTTATGAAAAGCTTAACATAATTAACAATAATTTAATTATTTTTCCTTCTATCTGTTAAATGTATAAAATACAGTAATAAATATAAAAATATAATAATATGGAATTTGAAGAAAAAGATAGCAAACAAAGTAAGGGTTATTGTCTTTTTCTTAGGTTCAGGATGTCAAGAATAATTTTGCACCCTTTCTTAATCTCTTCAATAGAAATGTTTAGAGGAGGTGTTATACGTGCTGCTCTTGGCTCATATAAAAGCCAAAAAAGTAAAATTCCTTTATCCATTCCAGTAAGTATAAGATGGTTTGCAATTTCCTCACTCTTCAAGATTAAAGCAAGCATTAAGCCTTTACCACGGATCTCTTCAATATCATCATGAATCAATAATTTTCTGATTAAGGTCTCTTTTTCCTTGGTTTGCTCCATTAAAGTCGAATCGAAAAGGGTTCGTAAAGTAGCTAAGGCGGCGGCCGCAATTACAGGATGTCCTCCAAAGGTAGTAATATGGCCCAGTTTAGGATTACTTGTAAGCATGCTCATATATGATTCGGAAGAGATAAAAGCTCCGATGGGCATTCCTCCTCCTAGGCCTTTCCCGGTAATCAGAATATCAGGGATAAGATCGTATTGTTGAAAGCCAAAAAATGTACCGGTTCGTCCTATACCACATTGAATTTCATCCAAGATTAATAAAGCGCCAACTTCTTTACATCTGTTTGAAACTTTTTTAAGGAAACTTTTTTGAGGCTCTATAAAGCCCGCTCCACCTTGGATAGTTTCAAGAATCACTCCGGCAGTGGCCTCGTTTATTTTTATCAAATCATCCTCATTATTGAACTCAATAAAAGAAACTCCGGGTATCAATGGACGGAAAGCCCCATTTTGTTCTTCATTGCCACAAACACTCATTGCACCTTGGGTGTTGCCGTGATATGCATTCTTTGCTGAGATAATTTCAAATCTTCCAGTGGCTCTTTTGGCCAGTTTCAGGGCGCCTTCGGTGGCTTCAGTTCCTGAATTAGTGAGGTAGGTGCAATTCAAGGAGTCAGGCAAGTTTTCGGCGATGAGTTTAGCCAATTCTATTTGCGGTTCTTGTACGAATTCTCCATAGACCATCACATGCATATAGCTGTCAACCTGATCTTTTATGGCTTTAATAACAGTAGCCGGCTGATGCCCTAAAGTGTTGGCTGACACACCTGCTATAAAATCAAGATACGCCTTATTGTTCGTATCATAGATATAACTGCCCTTAGCTTTTTTGATTTCCAATAAAAGCGGATGAGGTGTGGTCTGAGCCTGGTATTTTAGAAAATCACTCTTCATCTTTTATAAAAATGTCATTTTTTGACAATGGCTTTTCCATTTCTCTCCATGTGAAACCTCTTAATTTTCTTGCGTTAAGAGGCAGCTTGGATGGAGGATAGGTTTGCCCGTCAGGGAAGGTAATGAATTTTGAGGTTTCAATTTTCCCGTCTCGGAGTACAAAATGAATTTCACTACAAGACGTTTTTTCTATTCCGATAAGGACTTGTTCCTCATCTCTAACAAAATGAATCACTTCTGAATTACCAACTATATTGACAAATCGCAAATCATCATCTTCAAATTTACCGTAAAGATCCCTTCCTTTGATCTGATTAAAACCTATAGAGTCTTTGTCAATGATAAAAGCATTTTTTAGCACTTTCAAACTATCTAACTTATTGGTTTCAATATTGTTTAGCATTTGTATAGTATCTCCCGTAATCTGACTTTTCTGTGACCAAAGCACCGGGGACCGAAACATCTGTGTTAGTCCGCTTCCCTGGTCAGAATGTATAGAGTCACATTTGCCACTAAGATCACTTTTGAAGAATTTAACATGATGATACGCCCGAATGATTCTTTTATCAGGTTTCCCGGTAGCTAAAATAGTATCTCCATGAATAAAAAGTGAGTCCTTATTGGTATTGGTGATAGCTACTGCTTTTTTAATCACAAAAGCAGAATCGACTTTCTCAAAAAACTCTGCATAATTACCCTTCAATACAATGTGATTGAGGGTGTCAGTAATGACTATATTCTTGGTAGCAGATGCAAAGCCAAGATTCCTGTTATAGAAAAGACTATCTGCCTTAATTTCCTTACTGTCATATTCTATTCTTGCATTTCTGGTAAAATGAGATATATTTGATTGCGTGTCATAAAATCCTTTTTCGCAGTAAATTAAGTTATCATCACTTTTTATAGTAGAGGCTCCATATAAAAATGCCCTGCCATTGTCTGTATAATAATCAAGATGGTTGGATTCAAGTACATAGTCCGGATTGGTTAGGACTACATTTGAGACGGCTTGAAATTTATTGTTACTCAAATAATAATTACCGGTATTGCTGGTTAGTACGTTGACACTGTCCTTAATGGTCGCACCATATTTATAAAAAAGTAGTTGTTGGGCCCTGTCAAAATTGAGTGTATCTGTACTTAGGGTCATTTTAGCGTCTTTGATGACCACATCACCCCAGGACAAGGCTTTCTGAGTATTGCCGTTATATTCTGTATACTGGCTGGTCTGGATAACACTGTCACCCTGGTTGAGCACTACGTCGCCATAAGCTTTTATAAAATTATCATTTTTGTAATGAATCGCTTTTTTACAATTGAGTTTGATACCTTCATGCCTTATGACAATATTTCCCAATAGAATAGTTGCTCCGGGAAGTCTGACCTCGTCAATACTGGAATTATCAGAATGGATGATCTGAATTCTTTTTTGAGCCATCGCAGACATCGAAAATAAGCAACATATGATAAACAGGAGTGTTGACTTCAATTGTGCTGTGTTTTAATTTAGCATGACAAATATAACTAAATGAAAAAAGGTAAAGTACCCAATAAGAATCTTTACCTTTTTTTTAAGACTAGTTAGAAATTGTTATACCGTTATGGTTTGTTTTCTGTCTGGGCCAACAGATACGATCGTTACCTTAACGCCTACAAAATCTTCAATAAAGGCAATATAGTCGTTTAGGTTCTTCGGTAATTGTCCTGCTTCTGTCATCATGGTCAGGTCTTCTTTCCACCCTTCTAACTCAGTATAATTTACCGATAAGTTTTTTTCTTCGATGTTAAAAGGGAAGTGAAATATATCTTCGCCTTTATAGGTATAGGATGTACATGCTTTTAGTACTTCAAAGCCAGAAAGAACATCTCCCTTCATCATAATTAATTGGGTAACTCCGTTGATCTGAACCGCATATTTAAGTGCGATCAGGTCTAGCCAGCCACAACGTCTTGGTCTCCCTGTGGTAGCCCCGAATTCATGGCCCACCTTACCCATGGTTTCTCCATCCTTATCAAAAAGTTCGGTTGGGAAAGGTCCTGAGCCCACTCGGGTAACATAGGCTTTAAATATTCCGAAAACGTCACCAATTTTATTAGGAGCTACTCCCAGTCCTGTACAGGCTCCTGCAGCAGTTGTGTTCGAAGAAGTCACAAAAGGATATGTGCCAAAATCTATATCTAACAGGGAGCCTTGAGCACCTTCAGCCAGAATAGATTTACCATCAGCTAAAGCCTGATTGATATATTCTTCACTATCAATAAAAGTTAGTTGTTTTAAAACGTCAATGGCATGAAAGAATTCTTTCTCTAATTCCTCAAGATCAAATTCAAGTTCAACAGCATAGAAACTGATCATGTTCAGGTGCTTTTCAGTTAAGGCCCTGTAACGTTGTTTCCAGTCTTGCATTTCAAGATCTCCTATTCTGAGACCGTTTCTGCCCGTTTTATCCATATAGGTTGGGCCTATTCCTTTAAGCGTTGAGCCGATTTTTAACTTGCCTTTCATCTTTTCAGATGCAGCATCCAATAAGCGATGCGTTGGTAAAATAATATGGGCCTTTCTTGAAATCAGCAGTTTGGTTTTGAAATCAATGTTATAGCTGCTGAGATTGTCAAGTTCTTTTTTAAATATAACAGGATCGATCACTACTCCGTTACCTACAATATTGATCGCTCGGTCGTGAAAAATTCCCGACGGTATGGTGTGTAGCACGTGTTTGTTCCCATCAAAAATTAAAGTATGACCAGCGTTCGGGCCTCCCTGAAACCTGGCAATGATATCGTAATTTTTGGTAAGTACATCAACGATTTTTCCTTTTCCTTCATCACCCCATTGTAGGCCTAGTAGTAAATCAATCATTTAATAAATTTTATAAGTTATTCTGCTGTTTGGTTCTTTTGACCATAGAAGTATAGTGAATGACTTTCAATTTTGACATTGAAAACGTCCTCAATGGATTTTTTGATATTCTCGATTCTGGGATCGCAAAATTCGATTACTTCACCAGTATCGGTCAAAATAATATGGTCGTGTTGTTTGTTAAAATAGGACTTTTCGTAATGAGCCTGGTTCTGACCAAATTGATGGCGTCTTACCAGCCCGCATTCTAATAGTAATTCAATAGTGTTGTATAAGGTTGCCCTACTTACCCGATAATTTTTGTTCTTCATCTCTATATACAGGGTCTCGATGTCAAAGTGATCATCGTTGTCATATATTTCCTGAAGAATCGCAAATCTTTCAGGTGTTTTCCTGTGATTATTGTCTTCTAAAAACTTGGTAAAGAAGTTTTTAACTGTTTCCTGATTTTGGCTATTACTCATGTAAATAAAATCCTGGTTCTTGCTCTGCAAAGTTACATTTAATCCCCACATTAAAGTGAAATAATTATAAAAAAGTAACAATTAATTGGTATTTCTGATCACTTTTTCCAGACCATCAATTTCAAGCAGTTTTTTTATAAGATTGTTCAATTGTGTGTTGTTGCCGATATGTACAGTGATGAATCCGTGAAAAAAGCCTTCATCACCTGAAATGTTTAAACTCTGAATATTTACATTCAGGATTCCGGAAATCACTTTGGTAACATCATTGACCAAACCCAGATTATCTACTCCCGTTAGTTCCAGTGTTGCTTTAAAACCTTGCTGGGACGAATCTACCCATTTTGCCGAGATAACCCTATAGGCGTATTGTGATTGTAAACTTACAGCATTAGGGCAATTGTGCTTATGCACTTTTATACCTTCTTTGATCGTTACAAATCCAAAAACGCGATCTCCGGGAATCGGATTACAGCATTTTGACAAACTGTATTTTAGTTTCTCTTCTTCTTTGCCAAAAACAAGCATGTCATAATTTGCCGTGACTTCATCCTTAATTATTTCATTTTTCGATGCCGTGGACCTGTTCATACGGCTTTTTAGAAAATGCATCAATACATTAGACCTCTGGCTCGCGTACTTTTTAAGTTGCTGATTGTCAATGCTTCCGTCTCCAATTTTATAGAACATATCAAAACTGGTTTTTAATTTAAAGAAATTAACCAATTCATTGATTGTCTTTTCATTCAGCTTTATTTTCAGATGCCGAAGTTTTCTCTCAAGTACTTCCTTTCCTTCCTTCGCAATAATTTTATGCTCCTCTTTCAGGATACTTTTGATCTTGGATTTGGCTCTGGCTGTTTTTACAATATCAAGCCAGGCCAGTTTGGGTTTTTGGTTTTTTGCAGTAATGATTTCAACCTGGTCACCACTATGCAATTCTTTACTGATCTGCGTAAGTCGACCATTTACTTTTGCTGCCCTGCACTTCATCCCAACTTCTGAGTGAATAGCAAAAGCGAAATCAAGTGCGGTAGCACCTTTAGGAAGTGACTTAATATCGCCATTCGGGGTGAAAACATAGATTTCTTTCGCGTAAAGATTCAGTTTGAACTGTTCTACAAAATCCACAGCATTGACATCAGGGTTTTCTAATGATTCCCGAAGTTTATTCAACCATTCTTCCAAACCACTTTCCTTTTGAGATCCTTGTTTGTATTTGAAATGGGCTGCATATCCTTTTTCGGCAATTTCATTCATCCTGTTGGATCTTATTTGGATTTCCACCCATTTTCCCCTGGGGCCCATAACTGTGGTATGCAAAGATTCATAGCCGGTAGTTTTAGGTTGTGTGATCCAATCCCTTAACCTGCTGGGATTAGGGCTAAAATGATCAGTTACTATTGAATAAATTTTCCAGGCGTCGAACTTTTCATCTTTTAAACTTGAGTGATATACAATCCTAATCGCGAATTTATCATAAACCTCATCATAGGAAACGCCCTGATTCATCATTTTTCTACGTATGGAATAGATGGATTTTGTCCGTCCTTTTATCGTATACGAAAAGCCTTCCTGATCTAATGAATTCTTGATGGTTTTTGTAAAACTTTCAATATATTTTTTCTGTTCTTCTTTACTTTCAGATATTTTTTCTTCAATGTCGTTATACACTTCATTTTCAGTGTATTTAAGCCCAAGGTCTTCAAGCTGCGTTTTGATATTATACAGGCCTAGCCGGTGGGCGAGGGGGGCGTAAATAAATAAAGTTTCCGAGGCGATTTTTACCTGTTTGTCTTCTCTCATAGAATCAAGAGTCTGCATGTTGTGAAGACGGTCAGCAATTTTGATAAGGATCACCCTGACATCATCATTTAGGGTGAGCAGCATCTTTCTGAAATTTTCTGCCTGAATGGAAACATTCTGGTCTTTTTGCAGTTTTGAGATTTTAGTGAGTCCGTTGACAATTTTTGTGATAGTCTCTCCGAATAGTTGTTCAATATCAGCGAAAGTATACTCCGTATCTTCCACCACATCGTGCAATAGTGCAGAAGCTATGCTATAGGCTCCAAGACCTATTTCATTTGCTACGATCTTGGCAACTGCTATGGGGTGGTAAATATAAGGCTCTCCCGTTTTTCGTCTTTGCTCCTTGTGTGCATCAGCTGCAATGTCAAAAGCTTTACGAATCAAAAGCTTGTCCTCATTGGATAGCGTTTGATAGGTGTCTTTTAGCATGTCCTTGTATCGACTTGCAATTTCCTTTTTCTCTTGATCGAGCGTTACGGTATATGCCATAGATTAAAAATACTATAAAGCATACTAATTAGCAAGTTTTTTAATCAGCAAATCAAACCGTTACTATAGCTTAAGTGTTAGGAGTTTGTGAGATTCCTTACCCTTTGCAGTAAGGTTGGATGAGAATAATGAACAAATACATTGGCCTTATGTGGCGTGAGATTACTCAGGCTATTCCTGGATAACTTTTTAAGGGATGAGACCAGGTCTTCTGCGTTGTATTTTATTTTGGCATAATTATCTGCCTGATACTCGAATCTTCTTGAGATATAATTCATCAAGATTCCGGTTAGCTCAGAAATAGGACTGTACAGAATGCCAAAAGTGACCAGTCCAATGTGAAAACTTGGCATTTTTACAGAAAGTGCTTCTGAAAGAATTGCATTATCGATTAAAAGTGAAAACACAAAAAGGGTGATCCCTGTTAGTAACAGGGAAACTAACATGTTGACCATAACATGTTTTTTCTTGTAATGACCTATTTCATGGGCCAGAACAGCTACAATTTCATTCGTGCTAAGGTCATTGATCAGTGTGTCATAAAGAACAATTCTCTTTTTTGCACCAAAACCTGAAAAATAAGCATTTGCTTTTGTTGACCTTTTCGAACCGTCTATGACGTAGATATTATTCAAAGTAAAGCCTGCTTTTTTTGAAAACGCATAAATAGACTCTTTTAAAGTGCCTTCTTCAAGAGGCGTTTGTTTGTTAAACAGAGGCACAATAAGTGAAGAATAAAACATCGTCATAAAAATGGTGAATACACCTATGAATAGCCAGGTATATATCCAAAAAAGATCTCCGGTTTTATTATAGAACCAAATGATAATGGCCAGAATACCACCTCCAATGAGGACACTGAGCAGCCATCCTTTGATTTTGTCAACAAGAAAAAGCTTTTTTGAAGTTTTATTAAATCCAAATTTTTCTTCAATCACAAAAGTATGGTAATAAGAAAACGGTGTATTCAGTATGTCACTGCCAATCATGATGATACCAAAAAATATAAGCGCTACACTGATTTCATTATTGCTGAAACCGCGCGCAAACCCATCCACCCATGCAAAACCTTTAAAAATAAAAAAGCACAAGGTGAGTAGCATGGTAAAGGAGCTTGTTAAAAGAGAAAATCGGTAATTCTCCTTTTTGTAGTCTTGCGACTTGCTATATTCCTCACGATTATAGACATCTTCAAGCTCATCCGGAATAGCATCGTTAAAATGCTTTGCATTCAGATGGTCAATGTATTTATCAATTACGAAATCTAAAAGAAGAATACCGATAATGATATAGAATAGAAATTGTGGACTCATGTTTATATAAGTAGGTTCATATGTGAAAGGTTAACTTAACGTTTAAAGCCCCTTTGCCTTTTCGCTTCAAAAATAACAATTGCAGCTGAAACAGAAACATTCAGGGAATCTATTTTGCCCTGCATTGGAATGATGACATTCTCAGTAGCGCTCTCCAGCCATTGTTCGCTTAATCCCGTCGCTTCTGTACCAACGACCACTGCAGAAGGTTTAGTATAGTCCATTGTATGGTATGGAACACTGCGGTCGTCTAATGCCGCAGTAAAAATATTAATTTGTTTTTTCTGTAATAAGTTTAAAATTTCATCTGTGCTGCCCATAGCAATTTGATTCGTGAAAACACAACCTACGCTTGACCTGATAATATTGGGGTTATAAAGATCAGTTTTTGGATTAGCAATAATAACTGCGTCAAGATGAGCGGCATCGGCAGTTCTGAGCAATGCTCCGATATTTCCTGGTTTTTCTGAAGCTTCGGCCACGAGAATTAAAGCATTGTTGCTAAGATTTAAATTGCTTAATAACAGATTTTTGGAAACTGCAATCGCAACAATACCTTCAGTTGTTTTTCGGTGTGCTATTTTTTGGTAAACTTTTAAAGATAGCTTGACTAATCCAGGCTTTACAACATGGTAGGATGACAATAATTGTTCTAAAACACTTCTATCAATAATCTCTTCACAGAATAGGAATTGCTCGATGTCATAGCCTCCTTCAATCGCAAGCGAAATCTCTCTGTGACCTTCAATAATGAACCGCCCTTTTTGTTTTCTTATCCTTGATTTTTCCTGTAATTGAATGATTTCTTTAACAAGATCATTTTGCAGGCTTGAAATTTCTTTTATCATGAAATAAATTTAAAAGAAGTGATCAATCGCGTTATTCTCTATTCGGCTGCCTGGGAATATTTATCCATATAACGTTTCCAAAGCATTGTTTGATGGGTCTCAAGACTAATATCACGACCATCTATAAATGCCTTTGTCAACATGTTTCCTCTCATATCAAGCGCATTACCCTGACTGATAAACAAGGTGGCGCTCTTTCCTTTTTCTAAGGACCCGTATGTTTTATCTATTCCTAAGATCTTTGCAGCATTCAAAGTGATCAACTGTAAGGCTTGTTCAAAAGAAAGTCCATAGGCAGCAGTTGTGCCGGCATAGAACGGTAGATTACGACCATTCATCCTTTCCATGCCCCCACTGTTCTCAAGGGCCACCAGAACTCCATTTTTATAAAGCGTCGCTGCGTTTTTATAAGAGAGGTCATAATCGTCATCCTCATTGCTTGGTAACGAATGTGCACGTTTTATAAGAACTGAGATATTTTCTTTTTTGATTAACTCGATTGTTTTATAAGCCTCCTCTGCACCGACCAAGACAATTTGATTTATTTCTAAAGATTTCATGGCGGAGATAGCATCTATAATACCCTTTTGTTTTCTGACGTGAATATATACTTTCTGGTTTCCTTTGAAGACTTCTTTTAAAGCTGCATAGGGAAGGTTTACTTTTGTAGCCGGACTTTTCTGATATGCCTTTGCATTAGCCATAAAAACTTTGAGCTCAGAAACTTCCTTCTCGTACTTTTTATTCTTTTTTGAAACTACTGCACTGATAGAAGGTTCATATTTTCGAATAGATGATTGAGGCCAATTTATATGTATACCATCATCAATTTTGACAGCTGCGTCTTCCCAGTTCCATGCATCTAATTGCACTATAGAAGACGTTCCGGAAATTCTTCCACCTCGCGGAGTTACTTGAGCAAGCAGAATACCATTGGGTCTCATGCTTTCCACGACCTTTGACTCAGCATTATAGGCAATTAAACTTCTCACATGGGGCAATAAACTTCCTATTTCATCAAAGTCTCTGGTAGCTTTGACGGCATCAATTTCTCCTAGGCCCAAAGTAGAATTTGGCATGATGAGGCCGGGATAAACGTGTTGACCATCTGCCTTAATTACAGAACCTTCTGCATTAATTTCGTTCGTTTTTCCTATTTCTTTTATCAAGCCTGCCTCTAGAATAATTGTGGCATTTTCAATAACGGAACCATCTCCAATATGTGCAGTGGCACCAACGATGCTTATGGTTTCACTTGTTGCATTAGCAGGCGTCTGTTGGGCCTTAACCTGACTGAAACCGAGGACAAGTATAAAACTTGCTATGATATAAATATTTTTCATGGATTCTTTTTTTTAAAAATCTACTGTATCGCAGTGATTGATTCTATTTTCTTTCTTTTTCGGTTTTTGAGTTGGGCTTCCTTTGCTTTTTTCAGCAAGCATTAGGTTGATGAGTTGGCTTTTTTCTTGTTGAATGCGCTTTCTCATTTGAGTATCTGTTTCAAGATCAAAGTAAACCTTACCTTCAATTAAGGTTTTTTCGGCCCTGGTATTGATTGACATTGGGTGATCGGTCCACAAGACCAAGTCAGCTTCTTTTCCAACTTTTATACTTCCTACCCTGTCATCAATATGTAAGAGTTTAGCGGGATTTAGTGTAACAAATTTCCAAGCATCTTCTTCGCTGACTCCTCCATATTTTACTGATTTAGCTGCTTCCTGATTCAATCTCCTGCTCATTTCTGCATCATCAGAATTGATGGCTGTCACGATGCCTTGGCTGTGCATAATTGCGGCATTATAAGGTATGGCATCATTCACTTCATATTTATAGGCCCACCAATCGCTGAAAGTAGAACCTCCAACGCCATGCTGTTTCATTTTGTCTGCTACTTTATAGCCTTCCAGAATATGCGTAAATGTGTTTATGTTGAAATCGAAGCGATCAGCGACTTTCATCAGCATGTTTATCTCACTTTGTACATAGGAGTGACAAGAAATAAAGCGTTCCTTATTGAGTATTTCCGCAAGGACATCCATTTCAATATCTTTTCTGTAAGGCGCTCCGGATTTTTTTACAGCATCATATTCTTTAGCTCTTTGAAAATAGTCCTGGTACACCTGTTCAACTCCCATTCTTGTTTGTGGAAACCTGGAAGAATTACTGCTTCTTGACTGCTTTACATTTTCACCTAAGGCAAACTTGATAAATTTCGGCGCTTTTTTATCGATCATATTTGATGGAGTTTCTCCCCATTTCAATTTAATAATAGCAGACCGACCTCCAATAGGGTTGGCAGAGCCATGAAGTATCTGGGCTTGGGTCACTCCACCTGCTAAATTGCGATAGATATTAATATCTTCATGATCAATAGCGTCTTCCATACTTACTTCAGCGGTCGAATTATGCCCTACTTCATTTACCGAAACCGCAGCGATATGTGTATGTTCGTCAATAATCCCTGAAGTTAGGTGTTTGCCGGTGCCATCAATTTCTATAGCTTTACCGGCTTTAAGGTCCTTACCAATTTTTGAAATTTTACCATCTTTAATAAGTACATCCGTATTTTCTAATATACCTTCATTCTCATTGGTCCATACAGTGACATTTTTAAATAATATACTTTGCTGTTCCGGGGCCTTTTCAAAACCATAACCATTGTTCGGAAAATAAACAGGAGACAGGTAAGGTGTTTTTTTCTCCTTTGTTTTTTCTTTCGGAGCGGCATCAGCTTTTTTTGTGGCAGTCCATGCGATTTTTTGACCACTGGAAAGTATCGCTTCCCCTTTTATAAGCTCAGGGTTTTCTACCCTTGCGGATAAACGGGTGAATTCTTTGGAATCCTTACTTGTTTTCAGGTTAATACTGAGCCAATTTTCTTTGAATACCGATTTGTTTGGTAAGGTTTCACTCTCCTTTTTAAGCGTAAATTTAGGCTTGGTTAAAGAATTTGTAATGGATAGATCATAGTTTTTTTGATCAAGGTTCAAGACGTAATTTCCATCGATATTGTTCAGATCCAGAGCATTTATTGAATATGGTTTTCCCTGTACCCAATTCTCATAGATAATTGTTTTTTTATTGAAAATGTCACCTGAAGTAATCAGGAAATTGGCCAAAGCGCCTTGTTTTAAATTACCCAATTCATCTTCTTTGTTAAGAATCCCTGCTGGTATGGTAGTTAAAGCTGCCAAAGCAATCTTTTTGTCAAGGCCATAGGAAATGGCTTTTTGAAGATTTTTTTTGAATTCACTCATTGACTTTAAGCCATGTGTAGAAAGAGCGAAAGTAATATTACTTTTGGCCATCACACCTGGATTCGTAGGTGCCAGATTCCAATCTTTCATATCGGCCAGGCTAAGGCGTTCCGCCTCGAAAGGATTTTCAACATCATAGGCTTTAGGGAAGTTTAAAGGAAGAATGTATGTGGCTTTGGTTGATTTGATCTCATCAATCAATTCATATTCATTTCCACCTCCAAAAATCACATAATTGATTCCGAAGGCAGCGCCTAAATCATAAGCCCTAAGATCATTTCCTTTGTCACCGGCATAAAATATCTGTGTAAGGCCTTTGTTTTTTTCAAGAGCTTCCAGTGAAAGATCTCTGGTCAAAGAAGAACCTTTTGAATACCAGGAGGCATCATGATACATTTGTCTGAGCAATGCCATGCTTCCCATCAATGAATTAGGATATATTTGTTTGTTGTATTTACTTTTTTTAAATGAAAGATATTGACCAGATTTCGGCATTAAAATTCTTTCATTGTCATTTCCGTGAGCATTAAGGGCAACCAATAATCCACTTCCTCTTACAATACCGTCTTGAACATGTGTATTTACTACTCCAAAACCAGCTTTGAGAAGTTCTTTGGCTTTTTCGTCGTTAAAGTTAAATTGAGCTGTCGCTTCTTTTTCAGGCATGACATGCTCATTCCAATAATATCCTTCTCTTTTGCTGTCATATTGGGGAACACGCGATCTTTCTGTTGACGCTTTGGGAAGTTTGATACCAAAATCAGAAAACACATCAATAAAAGAGGGATATACACTTTTTCCTTTGAGGTCAATAATCACAGTATTTTCAGGAATGGTGATACCAGATCCTGAGCCCACAACTTTACCATTATGTATCAAAAGGGTACCTTTTTTGATCACCTGATCAGGCGTGGTGTGAATTTCGGCATTGATAAAAGCCGTATAATTTTGATTTTCGGATTTTACTCCATCGTTTTTAGGAAAGTACTCCTGTGATGATACAGTCAGAAACTGTAACATAAAAACAAAGGCAACTATTTTTTTCATGAGTTTTGGTAATTTTAGGTATCAAATGTATCAATTAAAATCTAATGTATAGGTTTGGTCATATGATATGATAAGACCCATGATCTGGTTATAGCTTTCCAAACCATCTTTTTGCTGGTTATATTTTAAGTAATGGTCATAAAAGAATTTGAACAACGGTTCAATCGGATTTTCATATTGTCTCCAGAATTCATCGGATTCTCTCATGTTTTTAAGCACACCTTTAGGGATCTTTTCAAGATATGATGTAAAAAGTTCAGGGTCATATCTTCTGATATCGTATAAGGCATATCGTAAAACAAGCAGATGGGCTGCGTATTGAAAATAAGGATCTTTATGATGGGCAGAGGCTAAAAATCCAACAAAATTAGCTTCACTTTCAGAGGCAATTCCCAATTGATGTGCCACCTCATGGGAACAGGTAAAGGGTAAATTTATTTTAGGGATCAGGTAATCAACCTGGGCTTCACCCGTAAGGGGATTGAGGTATCCGGAAAAACCCATGTAAGTGAGTGGCAGGCTAAAAAGTGACTTTTTGAGAGAAACTCTTTGGTATGAAAAATCAGGGATATGATCACTAAGCTGCTCATAACCGTTTTTTGTGAGCTCAAGAATCTTTGTTTTAGAATATGGAACTTTAACGGCTAAAGTGTCGTGCTCGGATAATTGACTTTGCAGTCGCTTGGTTTTGAAAAGAAATTTAACCGTGATGGCTTCCAGTTGATGAATATCAAAAGTTTCTTGCTTAAGACCAAGTGTTTTGGTCAAGGGACTTCGTGAATAATTCAAGCCCCAAAACAAATAAAAACAAAAATAAAATACAGAGCATCCGGCAAAAAACTGAAAAATTAAGGAGCGCCTATTTTTAGTTTTGTTGAATAGGAGTCGCTTAAGAAATCGAAGTATTAAAAAAATGATCAAGGCATATAGTATATCCCCGACAGAAAATGGAATCCATCCTAATAAGAATCTGGAAGAAGTTGAAATTAAGGGGTAGATACCGTTAACATAGTATGTATCAATAACAGAAGGGAAATATGATAAAACAGCTACGATTCCAATTTGCAAAAAAAGGAAAATGGTTAACAGTATATTTCTTTTTTCTTTATACATTGCAACTTATTATTCTGAACAAAAGAACAAATTATTAACAACAATTACAATTTAGTTTTGGTAATAGTCGATTAATAATCCAGGTTCAGAAATTGCTAAAGAATTGCAAATTAATTTATTAAGTATTTCATAATTCTGCGAGGCCGGTGAACGGCACTATAGTCATGAAATGGAATATGATTATTCGACCAGACTTTATTAACATAATATTCGATTGTTAACAATATTTGTTAACTTTAATAACACCTTTATATAAGGTTTATATCCCTAAACATTTACATTTGCCGCATGGATTCAGCGAAGTCATTATCATATAATAAGAAAGGGAAAGGGACCATCATAAGTCTTGAACAGGGTAAAATACCACCACAGGCATTAGACCTTGAGGAAGCAGTTCTCGGTGCTATGATGATCGATAAAAAAGGAGTGGATGATGTGATTGATATTATTCATAGTGACGCTTTTTACAAACCGGCACACCAGTTTATCTATGATGCCATTTTTAAACTTTTTGAAAATTCTGAACCTATTGACCTGCTTACAGTGTCAAATCAGTTAAAAAAGGATGAAAAGCTTGAAGCTGTTGGTGGAGATTTTTATTTGATCAACTTAAGTCAAAAAGTATCTTCAGCGGCACATATTGAATTTCATGCCAGAATTATTCTGCAAAAATATATACAAAGAAGGTTAATCAGTATCTCCAGTGAGATCATTACAAGTTCGTATGATGAGACTGTTGATGTATTTGATTTACTGGATGAAGCTGAGACAAAACTTTTTGATATTACCCAAGGTAATTTAAAAAAGAGTTCTGAGGCGGCGCATAATCTGGTCACCCAGGCCCTGAAAAAGATTGAAGAAATTTCAAATCAGGAAGGGATGAGTGGTGTGCCATCAGGATTTAGCAGACTGGATCAATTAACCTCAGGATGGCAACCTTCAGATTTAGTGATACTTGCAGCAAGACCTGGTATGGGTAAAACTGCCTTTGTGATGTCTATGGCAAAGAATATGGCCATTGATTTTGATATGCCGGTAGCGATATTCTCATTAGAAATGTCATCGGTGCAATTGATCACAAGGATGATTTCCAGTGAAACCGGGATTTCTTCCGAAAAGTTAAGAAAAGGTAATCTAGAGACCTATGAATGGGAGGCTTTGAACGTTAAAGTAAAAAAATTATCTGATGCTCCAATTTTTATTGATGACACACCGTCTTTATCTGTATTTGACTTAAGAGCAAAAGCAAGAAGACTAGTGTCACAACATAATGTGAAATGTGTGATCATTGATTACCTTCAATTGATGACGGCAGGATCCGTTAATAAAGGTGGGGGGAATCGTGAACAAGAGATTTCAACTATATCTAGAAACTTAAAAGCTTTGGCCAAAGAATTAAGTGTTCCAGTGATTGCATTATCTCAGCTATCAAGGGCAGTAGAGACCAGGGGTGGGAGTAAACGTCCGTTGCTTTCTGACCTTAGAGAATCTGGAGCTATTGAGCAGGATGCTGATATTGTATCTTTTATTTACAGACCAGAATACTATGGAGTTACCGAATGGGATGATGACGAAAGAACCCCTTGTGATGGTCAGGCAGAATTTATAGTTGCTAAACACCGTAACGGTGGATTGGAAAACATCAGGATGAAGTTTATTGGAAGACTGGCTAAATTTGCCAATTTAGATGAAGATTTTGAAACCGAATTTCAATCTTCGATGAATGCTGACCAAATTTCTCCTGGCAATTTTACCAGCGCTAATGATGCGTTTGGGAATATGGAAAATAACGATGACGTCCCTTTCTAATAAACAGTACACATAAACGCATGTATTTAAGGAAGCTGCTTTACAGAAATCAACTCTTTTACTGTTTGATTGTATTCTTGTTGATGAATTCAGCTGCTTTTGCTTCTTATCTGCTGATTCCTATGGATGAGGAATCTCAATCTAACCATTTGAAAGCTTATGGAATTACCTATCAATCATTGTTGAAAGGCAGAAAAGTGCAATGGCTATTGAATTATCGAGGGGGTTCATTCCTTTTGGAAGATCATGAAGACTTTAGACGAGAATGTACCATAAGAGGAGTTTCTTTTGAGATTGTATCAGAAGCTGAAACACTTAAAATCATAGAATACATTGCAAGCCCTTCACAGAACATGGAGGCCGTGGTGTTAGAAAAGGCTCCCAAAATAGCTGTATATTCTCCTAAAAGTAAGCAGCCTTGGGACGATGCCGTTACCATGGTACTTCAATATGCAGAGATTCCCTATGAGGTGGTTTATGATCAGGAAGTTTTGGAAGACAAACTTTTGTTGTATGAATGGCTTCATTTGCATCATGAAGACTTTAGCGGGCAATACGGAAAATTTTATGGAGCTTTCAGAAATGCACCATGGTACATAGAAAGCAAGGTGAATGCAGAAAAAAGAGCTGAGGAGATGGGCTATCAAAAAGTGTCTCAACAAAAATTAGATGTGGCACTAAAGATCAGGGATTATGTTTTTGGCGGAGGTTTTATGTTTGCCATGTGTTCAGCAACAGATAGTTTCGATATCGCTCTGGCAGCTCAGGGAATAGATATTTGTGAGGTGATGTTTGACGGAGATCCTTCTGAAAGAGGCTATCAGGATAAATTAAATTTTGAAGCGACTTTTGCTTTTAACAATTTTTTACTCGAAAGAAACCCAGTGGTGTATGAATTTTCAAATCTTGACACCACCAGAAAGAGAAAAGTCCTCAAATCTGAAGATTATTTTGAATTGAAGGAATATTCTGCAAAATGGGATATGGTGCCCAGCATGCTTTGCCAAAATCACACCTTACTGGTGAAGGGATTCATGGGGCAGACCACTGCTTTTGAATCATCACTGATCAAACCCACCGTGATGGTGATGGGTCAAAATAATGTCAATGGAGAGGCAAGGTATCTTCATGGGGTTAAAGGAAAAGGGATGTTCACTTTTTTTGGCGGACATGATCCTGAAGATTATCAGCACAGAGTTGGGGACCCCAAAACAGAGCTTGACCTTCATCCTAATTCCCCGGGGTACAGACTGATTCTAAACAATGTTTTGTTTCCGGCCGCCAAAAAGAAGAAACAAAAAACCTGATCAGCGTGGCTTGATCAAAAAGATCAACAAAAGGAAGCCTGCAAAAATGCCTAAAATTAAATTGATTTTCTAGTTGGACTTCCTCTTAAGTCTCTTCATAAAAAAAAGCAGCTACTCATAGAGTAACCGCTTTTTTTTGAAAGTATTGAATACTTATTTTTCAATCCATTTTCTTGCATTTACAAAAGCTGTTAACCATGGGCTAACTTCGTCTTTACGACCAGCAGGATAATTCGCCCAGTTCCATTGAAAGATAGATCTCTCAATGTGTGGCATCATGACCAAGTGTCGGCCATCATCACTAGCCATCATTGCCGTATTGAAATCTGATCCATTAGGATTCGCGGGATAGGCCTCATAGCCATATTTTGCGACAATATTGTATTTTGATTCCTCATATGGAAAACTGAATTTACCTTCTCCATGAGATATCCAAACCCCGAGTGTCGAACCAGCTAATCCTGAAAGCATCACAGAGTTGTTTTCCTGTATTTTAACAGAAGTGAAACCACTTTCATGTTTAAAAGAATCATTGTGCAGCATTTTCGGCTTGGCCTTATGATCCGGGTTGATCATCTCAAGTTCTACAAATAGCTGACAGCCATTGCATATACCTACAGATAAGGTGTCATCTCGTTCGAAGAATTTTTTTAAGGTTTTATTGGCTCTTTCATTGTATAAAAAAGCGCCTGCCCACCCTTTGGCCGATCCTAATACATCCGAATTTGAAAACCCGCCAACAGCACCAATGAATTGAATATCTTCTAAAGTTTCACGTCCGCTGATCAAATCGGTCATATGAACGTCTTTTACATCAAACCCTGCAAGGTACATGGCATTGGCCATTTCTCGCTCGCTGTTTGATCCTTTTTCTCTGATAATCGCGGCTTTCGGTCTTGGTTTTGACACATCAATAACCGGTGTTTTTCCGGAATAATCTTTTGGAAAATGATAGGTCAAGGGTTGTTTCTTGTAATTATTGAAGCGTGACTCGGCAAGGTTATTTGCCGTTTGCTCCTTGTCTAAAAGATATGAAGTGGTATACCAGTGATCTCTATAGGTTTCTATATCAAAACTTAAATCAAAATTGTTTATGTCAAGACTACCTGAATTAACGGCGGTTCCTATTTGATGAAAACTGATATCATTTGATGTCAGGATGTCACTCACTTCTGCAGCTTTTACAGTTTGAATGATGATGCCACTTTTTTCTGAGAACAATATTCTCATCGGATCTTTTTCATCGAATCCATCCAAGTGAATACTTGCTCCCAGGTCATTCTCAGCAAAACACATTTCCAAAAGCGTCGTGAGCATGCCTCCCGCAGAAATGTCATGACCAGCCAGTAAAAGATCTTTATTGATCAATTCCTGAACTGTGTTGAAACATTTCTTAAAATAAGTAGCGTTGTTTATTGAGGGCGTTTTTGAGCCAATTCCGTTTTTTACTTGAGCAAAACTAGACCCACCTAAATGAAACTCATCTTCTGAAAAATCTATATAAAAAATCTGGTTATCATCCACCGCCTGAAATACGGGTTCTACAACCTTATTGATGTCTGAACATTCACCTGTCGCCGAGATGATAACGGTACCGGGCGCAATCACTTCTTCATCTGCATATTTTTGCTTCATAGAAAGTGAATCCTTACCTGTAGGAACGTTAATGCCTAAGGCGATAGAAAATTCTGATACCGCTTCCACGGCATTATATAACCTGGCGTCTTCACCTTCATTTCTACAAGGCCACATCCAGTTGGCAGAAAGGGAAACAGATTGAAGTCCATCCTTTAGGGGTGCCCAGATGATATTTGTTAAAGCTTCTGCAATCGCGTTTTTTGAACCAGCTCTTTCATCAATTAAAGCACTTGCCACGGCATGTCCAATGGAAGTCGCAATACCGCTTTTTCCTTGGAAATCCAGGGCCATTACACCTGCGTCATTCAATGGTAATTGAAGGGCTCCTGCGCATTGTTGCTTGGCTACTTTACCTCCTACACATCTGTCAACCTTATTGGTAAGCCAGTCTTTACAGGCTACAGATTCCAGTTGTAACAGGTTTTTAGTGTCTTGATATATTTCATCCGCACTATAGGCAATTGATTCATATTTCCTATCAAGTGTTTTGTCATTCATAATGGTTTGAGGAGAACTGCCAAACATGTCTGCCAAGTCAAAATCCATAGGCTTTTCACCCGTTTTTTCTGAAGCAAAAGTGAACCGGAAATCATCAGTTACTTGCCCGACATCATAAATTGGGGATCGTTCCCTGTCAGCTATTCTATGTAAATAATCAAGATCTTTTTCATGAATAACCAAGCCCATTCTTTCCTGTGATTCGTTCCCTACGATCTCTTTAGAAGACAAGGTTTTATCTCCAACAGGCAAAGCATCAATATTGATAAGACCGCCGGTTTCTTCTACAAGTTCAGACAAACAGTTCAGATGTCCTCCTGCTCCGTGATCATGTATTGAGATGATCTTATTTTCGTCACCTTCAACCATTCCCCTGATGGTATTGGCTACCCTTTTTTGCATTTCCGGATTTGATCTTTGAACGGCATTAAGGGTAATTGCTGTATTAAATTCTCCGGTATCGGCTGAGGATACAGCTGCACCACCCATACCAATTCTGTAATTGTCACCGCCGAGAATAATGATACTATCTCCTTTTACGGGTTTTTCTTTAAGGCTATCTTTTGCTTTTCCATAACCTATACCACCGGCCATCATGATTACTTTATCAAAGCCTAATTTTCTGTTATGCTCTTCGTGCTCAAATGTGAAAAGAGAACCAGATATCAAGGGCTGACCAAATTTATTTCCAAAATCTGACGCTCCATTGGAGGCCTTGATCAATAAATCTATTGGCGTCTGGTAGAGCCATTTTCTTTCAGGCATATTTTCCCAAACCCTGTTTTTTGTAAGCCTGGAATAGGGAGTCATGTATACGGCAGTTCCTGCTAAGGGCAATGAACCTTTACCGCCTGCCAGCCTGTCTCTGATCTCTCCTCCGGATCCGGTTGCAGCACCGTTAAAGGGCTCAACTGTTGTTGGAAAATTATGGGTTTCTGCTTTTAAGGAAATAACTGATTTCACCTTTTTATTCTGGTAATAGTCTGGCTTGTCAGCTGATTTAGGAGCAAATTGCTCTATAACCGGGCCTTCTATAAAAGCGACATTGTCTTTATAAGCGGATACTATTGTATTGGGATGTTCAATTGAAGTTTTTTTGATCATTTTAAAGAGAGAATGGGGTTTCTCCTTTCCATCAATCACAAAAGTTCCGTTGAAAATTTTATGGCGACAGTGTTCTGAATTGACCTGAGAAAAGCCAAAAATTTCAGAATCTGTTAATTTTCGATCTAATTTTATAGAAAGCTTTTCTAAATAACTGACTTCATCCCTGCTAAGTGCCAGCCCTTCGGCTTGGTTGTATGCAGCAATATTTTCGATTTCTTTGATAGGTTCAGGGGCGATATCTACAGTGAACAAATCCTGATTCAGTTCCCGGTAGTGATGTTGGATCATAGGATCAAAAACCGGGCTATCAGGGTTTGTTTTAAAGAACTCTTCAATACGAACAATTCCTGAAATACCCATATTCTGAGTTATTTCAACGGCATTGGTGCTCCAGGGACTGACCATTTCTTTTCTGGGCCCAATAAAATGACCAGCAATGGAATATTCTTTTACTTTTTCAGCGTTGCCGAATAGCCATTTCAATTTATCAATGTTTTGTTCGTCAATTTCTGAAGGAGAAGAGACGGCAAATACAGTTTGTTCCTGAGTAAAAAAGTAGATCATTTGACTGATGTTATCTTTAGATTTTGAAAAACGCAAATTTAATCAATTGACCTTGTATTACAGTAGGCAATGTTAATAATATTCAATAAATTATTGTTGAACTCCAAATAAAACATAAGAGTTTTGATCATTATAAGTTGATCGCGAACAGAGCACATTTTTCAAGTGTCGGATGTTTCTTGAGTTTGGGATGTTCGAAGTCTCTGATATAGGTCATTCCTATCTTTTCCATGACCTTGATGGATTTTGAATTTGTTTTTGAAGCCATTGAATAGATACGGTCAAGTTGCAAGTGATTTTTAGCGAACTTGATACATTCAAGTGCCCCTTCTGTAGCGAGTCCTTTTCCCCAGTATTTTTTATTCATTCTCCAGCCTATATCTACACAAGGCGTAAAATCACTATCAAATTTTTGTATTGAAAGCCCTATAAAACCTATGAAGTTATTTGATTTCAGATCATCAACTGGAAAATAGCAAAAACCACTTTCTGAGTACTGATTTTGCATGCGTCGGATGAATTCAATAGTTTGTTCCTTTGAAGGTAAAAAGGGAAAGAATTCCATGACCTCTTCATCTGCGTTAAGCAAAGTCATTTGCTGAATATCATCGTCGAGCCAAGTTCTGAATCCTAATCTTGAGGAAGTAAACAGGTATTTGCTTTTTGTGTTAGCCACTTCTTTGATATCCTAAGTTGATCTTAAGATTTTTTTTCAAGCAAAGCCATGTAAAAACCATCAAAGCCTGATTCCGCTGGTGATACTTTTTTGTCTTTTACCAATTTAAAATCTTTGTGCTTTTCTAAAAATGCCTCAACTTGATGTTCATTTTCAGAGGGAAGAATAGAGCAGGTCGCGTAAACCATTTTTCCGCCTTCTTTCACCATAGATGCATATTGATCCAGAATTTCGGCCTGGGTTTTTCTGATGCGATCCAAAAAGTCAGCATTGAGTTTCCATTTTGAGTCAGGATTCCTTTTCAATACACCAATACCGCTGCAAGGTGCATCTATAAGTACTCGGTCAGCCTTTCCTTTGAACTTTTTGATGGATTTAGATCCTTCAATGGGTCTGGTTTCAATATTGTGTGCGCCGTCTCTCTTAGCCCGTTTCTTTAGCTCTGCCAGTTTGTGCGCATAAATATCCATCGCAATGATCTGACCTTTGTTTTCCATAAGAGAGGCCAGGTGAAGTGTTTTACCTCCGGCACCAGCACAGGTGTCAATAACTTTTTGACCAGGTTTTACGTCTAAAAACGCTGCAACCAACTGAGAAGAAGCATCCTGCACTTCAAACAAACCATTTTTAAAAGCTTGGGTAATAAATACATTTTTCCGTTCTACCAATACTAAGGCATCTGGCGCCTGCGGAACAAACTCAGAGAATACCTCTTCATCCTGCAGTAATTTTTGTAATTCTTTTCGTGTGGTTTTAAGCGTATTTGTTCTAAGAATTACTCTTGCCTGCTTATTTAACTCCTTTATTTCCACATCCCAGCGTTTTCCTAATTCAGCTTCACAAGTCTCATCCATCCAATCAGGAATAGACTCTCTGAATTTCCGAATGCTTTGCAGCTCGTCAAATTTCCCTTTGATCCTTCTTGTTGGGGTTCCTTCAAAATACCTCCAATCTGGCAATTTAATTCCTTTTAAGATCGCCCAAACCGCGAAATTTTTCCATAAATTATCTCGTGTATAATGCTCCTTTGTTCCTGCAATTTCATTGTAAAGACGTTTCCATCTCACCATTTCATAAATGGTTTCTGCGACAAACTTTCGATCTCTCACGCCCCATCTTTTATCGAGTTTTAAGGTTTTTTGAACCACCTTATCAGCATATTCCTTCTCATTATAAATTAAATCAAGCGCATGGATCACCGCAAGTACAAGATTTCTGTGTAAACGCATCAGTATTGAATTTTAAGCCGCAAAGGTAGGGATTAAATACAAAGGGAATAGCACCTTAAAAACGATTTGATCAAAAATTATATCAGCCAAAAATCGATGCTAGGAGAATTTTTCAAAAACGCCTAAACCAAAAAGAGCAAAATCATATTTTACAGGATCTTGAGCATCCATTTCACGAAGTCTGTCATCTAATTCTTTAAGGGCTTTTGCATCATTCTGCTTGCGAGTTAATAAGCCAAGTTTTCTGGCAACATTACCCGAATGAACATCGAGAGGACAGGACAATATTGAAGGAGAAATTGAATTCCATAGACCGAAATCTACTCCGGTATTGTCATTGCGGACCATCCATCGTAAGAACATGTTGATCCTTTTTGCAGCTGACCCTTTGTAGGGGTCAGAAACATGCTTTTGGGTGCGATGTGGATGCTCTGGCTCAAAAAACAGTTTTTTAAAATGATGTATGCTGCCTTGAATACTATCGGTTTCGGCATACTTACTAAAAACAGCTTCCAATCCTTGATGATTTGTATAAATATGTCGGAGACCGTTGATAAAATATTGGAGATCGGTCATATTAAAAGTTCTGTGTACGAAATCTATATTCTTTAACGGTGCTGATTCCATCACATAGTCATAGGGAGAATTACCCATGAGGCTCATGAGTCGTTGTGCATTTTTAATGATCATCTTTCTATTTCCCCAGGAAATCGTTGCGGTAAGAAAGGCTGCTATTTCTATGTCTTCTTTATTGCGGTACTGATGAGGTATTTGTATAGGATCACTTTCAATAAACTTAGGATTGTTATATTGACTAACCTTTTCTTCTAAAAGTTCCTTGATTTCTGTAGATGGCATATTGAGATGGTAAAAAAATCAAATGTAAAGAATCTACAAAAGAATTAAGTTTTATATTTTAGTAATTCCTTATAAAACTGTCATCATAAACTTTCAAACATCCATATCGTATTTAAAAGGAGTGGGTCCGGCAAGGGCTCAGATTTTGGGAAAGGAGCTAGGGATCTATACCTACGCAGATCTTGCCAACTTTTTTCCTTTTCGATATATTGACAGAACGAAATTTTACAAGATCAAGGAATTGCAAGTAAGCAGTGCTGATGTTCAAATTGTTGGGAAACTCACAGGGTTTAAATCCGTGAAACAGAAAAGAGGCAGCAGGTTGGTGGCTCAATTTATGGATGATAGTGGTCAGATGGAACTGGTTTGGTTTCGTGCAGCAAAGTGGATTCAGGATTCTTTGAAGCTAAATGTACCTTATGTGATCTTCGGGAAAGTTAACTTTTTTAATGGTGCCTTTACGATGCCTCATCCAGAGATGGAACTGCTAAGTGACTATAAGAAAGGCTTTAAAATAATGATGCAGCCTGTTTACAGGTCTACTGAACTTTTATCGAATAAAGGAGTAAGCAACAGGGTCATGCAGAAAATGCAGCAACAACTTTTTGCAGAGGCCCAAGGGAAATTTTCAGAGACGCTTTCTGAAAAATTGATTCAGGAGCAAGGTTTGATATCCAAGAATGAAGCCATGTTTAATATACATTTTCCACAAAGTCAGGAATTGTTAATCAAGGCGCGCCATAGATTGAAGTTTGAGGAGCTCTTTTTCATACAGTTACAGCTTGTGGTCAAAAACCTGACCAATAAAGCGAAGAATAAGGGGTTTGTATTTGACCAGATTGGGCAGTACTTTAATGACTTTTACAAGGACCATTTACCTTTCGAGCTGACCAATGCCCAAAAAAAGGTATTAAAGGAAATTCGTAAAGACCTCAATACCGGAGCTCAAATGAACCGTTTACTTCAAGGCGATGTTGGTTCAGGAAAAACGATTGTTGCTGTCTTGACCATGTTAATAGCCTTGGACAACAACTATCAATCGGCATTGATTGCTCCAACAGAAATACTGGCTAACCAACACTTTAATGCAGTGGAAGAGCTACTTTCCCCAATAGGGATAAAGGTTCGGCTGCTCACGGGCTCTTCAAAGACAGCTCAAAGACGTGTGATTCATGAAGAGCTTGAAAACGGTAGTCTTCATGTGATTATAGGTACACATGCTCTTTTTGAAGATAAAGTACAGTTCAAGAATCTTGGCCTTGCCATTATTGATGAGCAGCATCGCTTTGGCGTGGCTCAAAGAGCGAAAATGTGGATGAAAAACACCCTCCCGCCTCATGTATTAGTGATGACGGCAACACCTATTCCAAGGACTTTGGCAATGAGTGTATATGGTGACTTGGATATTTCAGTGATCGATGAATTACCACCAGGAAGAAAAATGATCAAGACCATACATCGCTATGACAGCAATCGATTGGCTGTGTTTAAGTTCATAAAAGAGGAAATTGTAAAAGGACGACAGATTTATGTTGTTTACCCCTTGATCCAGGAATCAGAGCAACTAGACTATAAGGACCTGATGGATGGCTATGAAAGTATTTCAAGAGAGTTTCCACTGCCAGATTTTAGGATAAGCATTGTACATGGAAAAATGAAATCAGCTGACAAGGACTATGAGATGCAGCGTTTTGTGAAAGGTGAAACCCAAATTATGGTGGCCACAACTGTTATAGAGGTGGGGGTGAATGTTCCGAATGCCAGTGTGATGATCATTGAGAGTGCAGAACGTTTTGGCTTATCCCAGCTGCACCAATTAAGAGGAAGAGTGGGTAGAGGAGCTGATCAAAGTTATTGTATACTGATGTCTGGAATGAAACTGACCAAGGAAGCAAAAACGAGGTTGCAAACGATGGTGGAAACCAATGATGGATTCAAAATTGCTGAGGTTGATTTGAAGTTGAGAGGACCCGGAGATCTTATGGGAACCCAACAGAGTGGTGTCTTAGATTTAAAAATAGCGGATATTGTTCAAGATTCAAGTGTGCTGTTTATGGCAAGGAAGGCAGCTCAGCAAATAGTTTATTCGGAGCTTGGTCATCAAGATCCTGATTACAAGATTATATGGAGCACGTTTGAAAAAATTATGAGAAATAAATCGATTTGGGCGAATATTAGCTAATTAAAAATTAAAAAACACACTGGTGTTTTACATTAAAAGAATTTATATTTGAAATAAATACCCCTGACATGAATAAACATTTATACGTTACTTTTTTATTTACACTACTATGCACGGTTGCTTTTTCGCAAAAAGACACTTTAAAGCTGTCAAACAATGATGTTCTTGTTGGTTCAATTGAAAAAATGGATCGCAGTATTTTGACTTTTAGTACGTCTTATGATGATTCGGATTTTAAGATAAAATGGGGAGAGGTTCTGGAAATCAGAAGTGAACAGAAATTTATTATTTCCGTTACTGACGGAGAACGGTACACAAGCACGATAAGAAGTATTTCAGGAAAGAAAAAGATTGTTGCCATTGATAACGAAGGCAGTGAACTGGAGTTTTCTCTTAATGATATAGTTTTTATCGAGCCTATTGGAGGTTCTTTTCTTGCCCGTTTAACTGTAGATCTGGATTTGGGGATCACAGTCACAAAAGCCAATAATTACAGACAATTGACCACAAATTTAACTGCAACTTATCTGGCCTATAAATGGAGGTCAAAAGCCTTGTATAAAACAGTTTTAACCAGACAAGACGGGAGTGCTGATATCAACAGAATGGATGCTGAATTGGGAGCTGATTATTATTTGCCACATGATTGGTTTGTTAATGCTAAAGCGATCTTTTTAGCTAATGATGAACAACTACTTGATTTAAGATCAACTTATCAAGCAGGTGCTGGTTATTATTTTATCAGAAACAACAGTATGTTCTTTTCGGCAAATGCAGGTTTGGCTTATTCCAATGAAAACTTTACAGGTGGTAGTCCTGATAGAACAAGTACGGAGGGATATGTAGGCATTGGATTTAACAAATATGCGATTGGTGATCTTAGTGTTCAAACAGATGCAGCTTTATACCCTAGCTTTTCTCAAAGTGGACGATTCAGAGTAGATTTTAATTTCGACATGAAATACGATTTACCTCTTGATTTTTACATTAGATTAGGGCTGTCATATAACTATGATAATAAACCTGTTCCTGGCGCTGCAGACAGTGATTATGTATTCACAACGGCCTTTGGGTGGGAGTGGAATTAACCAACTCTTCAGTTCAAAATCAGCTGATCAAGATTTGATTTTTATTTGATTATCTAACTGTTTTAGGTCAATGATCATTTTATCATTTTCTCCTAAATATCGACGGCTACCTAAATACCTTCTGGTGTTAAACTCGTCATAATAGCTTGAATTTTTGTCTATAGAACCGATTTTAACCCTTCCCGAAGCATGAATAAATTCGCCCTTCTCATTGCCCAACCAAATACCTACATGGGTTACTCTTTGACGGGTGCTGTCAGTTGCTTTTTTTCCGAAGAACATTAGGTCTCCCTTTTGCAAATTTTGTAGTTTTAATTGAGGATCCACATCTTTTCCTGCATGAATTTGTTGAGACGCATCACGAGGAATGACAAAACCGTTCATCAGGTAAACCGTTTTTGTAAATCCACTGCAATCCATTCCTTTGGTTGATGTGCCGCCCCATAAATACGGAGACCCCATTAAATCCTTTGCGTAAAGTTCAACAAGCGTTCCGGAAGGAATTAGTTTGTTCACCCAACTCCCATAAAACTCGCAGTCTGATTTTTTAAGATATCCTGTTCGTTTGTCCGGATAACTCACTTTGTAAAAAGCACCACTATCTTCAATAAGTTTCAGTTGGGCACCTAAAACAATATCCCCGATTTTATATAATTCATCGCTCATATATTCATAGACGTGACCATAAGCCTTTGTGTAAATCACCTTTTGTGAATTCTGCCAGTTCTTGAATTCTTCTGAATTCATCAAGGTCACACCTCCATGGTCTACCCAGGAGATATATCCATCAGGAGTTTGGACCAAATAAAAATCTCCGTCAATTTTTAAAACTTTTAATGGAGTTCCAAGAATAGCCTGTGTGGCCAGCTCTCCTGAGTGTTTGGCCGTTGAGCGAATATTGGCCACAGAGTTATTGACCAAGGCATATTTCCAGGTTCCAACACTTGAGTCGGGAAGAATTCTCACTAAATTTTCAATCTTTTTCCCTTTGCTTTTCAATATTTCAGTCAGCGTTCCTATACCCTTTTCCTGATCTGTTTCACCTGTAATTTTGATCTGATCTTCCTCAATGGATAAGGTAATGTCATATATGGCCACCCTTTTATCAGGGGCAAAAATATTTTTAATACTGTCATTTAAGGTTTGAAGGTAAACGATGTCATCATTAGGTGAATTCTTACAGGAAATAATAGAGAACAGCAATGTGAGTACTATTACGATTGAAAATTTAGTAGACATGATACGATTTTAAAATAAGGACTAAACTACAAAATTAAGCGGCAAATAAGTCAGATAAAAAGGATACTATGTTATTCTGATAAGCAACGTTTTTTGACCCAACTGTGGAGGTCAAAAAAATTCTGAGGCGCTACACCATGTCCAACAGGATACTCATGGTACTCATGTTTGATATGTAGCTTTTCAAGAAAGGGTGCTGTTTTTCTCGCCCATTCAACAGGGATAACTTGATCAACAGATCCATGGGATACGAAAAAATCCAGGTCCTTAAAATTTTCTTTTTCAAGGGGTTTATGAATCAATTCTTCATTGACATAACCGCTCAAGGCCACTATATGCTGTATCTTATGCGGATGATTTAGGGCATAAGCAGTGCTCAAAATTGTGCCCTGACTAAATCCAAGCAGGAAGATGTTTTTACTGTTTACCTCATAGGCTGCAACAATTTCATTTATAAAGCTGTCAATAAGCTTTAGGGCAGACTTCGCCTCAGGGACATCAGAAAATTTATCACTACTGCTGGCATCAAAATGTATGGTATACCAGGCATAACTTCCAAACCCCAAAGACAATGGTGCCCTTGCGCTGATAATGAGTAATTCATCGGGCAATTCCTCTGCGAAAGAAAATAAATCCTCTTCATTACTGCCATACCCATGCAACATGATCAGAAGAGGCGGGTTAGTTTGGGTTGTTTTAGGTTGTCTTATGAGGTATTCTAATGAAAATGTTGTCATGCAAATCGAATCTGTGTATTATGATTGAGGGTTTTAACCAATATTTCTGAACCATTCTTGAAACTGTTGACCTAGCAAGGGTACTAGTTTTTCCTCACCTTTAATAGCACCGATAAGGCCTATGACCCATAAAATGAAGACACCAATTCCCAATATCATATCTAGCGAGTCAAAATTTGAATAACGATTGATAAAATTAACGAGCAGTCCCAAAAGAAATATACCTATAGCTTGGCGTATATGAAAAGAAGCAAAATAATTATGCTTGTTTTGATTCATGATAAAAGCGATTAAAGTTCCAATTACAGTGATATAACTTATTATGGCGATCATTTTACCATCTTGTACAGTTTGATTTTGCATCTTTTTATTTTAGTTGAATATTTGTTAATCACTTCTACCTTAGTTAAGTAAAAGTTTATTGTTTGAGACAACACCATAGATTCTCCCCTTAAGGGTTTTTCCTATGAATGCTGAGTTTTTCGATTTTGATAAAATGTTGTTCTTTTCAAAAACATACTCGGTGTCAGGATCAAAAAGTGTCAAATTTGCTTTAGTATCATTTTCGATCACAGAAATGGGCAGGTCAAAACGTTTTATTGGTTTATCAGTCAGGCAACTAATGATTTCTTCCAGTTCCAGTTTTTGCCTGGCGCTGCCAAAAAGTGTTTCCATGCCAATGGTTCCGTAGTAGCCATTTTCAAATTCCACATTTTTGTTTTCAATATCAATAGGATTATGATCACTTACAATCATGTCAATAGTACCGTCTTTTAGGCCTTTTATCAGCGATTTTACATCTTTTTCAGATCTTAAAGGAGGTTTAACTTTGAAATTAGTGTCAAAGGATTGTATCTCATTGTCTGTTAAAAATATGTGATGGGCAGAAACACTGCAGCTCACGTCAAGTCCTTTTTTCTTGGCTTCTTTGATCAATTGAACGGCTTTTGCTGTGCTAATTGTGGGAATGTGCAGTTTGCCACCAGTATATTCCAAAAGAGCCAAATCCCTTCCTATTTGCAACTCTTCAGACAAATTTGGAATCGAATTCAAACCTAAGCGCGTGGTGTTTTCACTTTCGTTTACAAATCCATGTGTTCCAATCCCAGCATCCTCAGGAAAACTCATCACGATAGCATCAAAATTTTGTGCGTAAAGTAGGGCTATTTTTAACAGGTTCGCATTTTCAACAGGTTTGTTATAATCTCCGAAAGCGATGGCGCCTGAATTTTTCATATCAAACAGTTCAGCCATATCCTTTCCTTGGGCTCCCTGAGTAAGATTCGCAATAGGATATAGATCAACTGCGGACGAGCTGCTTTTTTGAATTAAAAACTCAACGGCCGATTTATTATCAATTAAAGGGTGTGTGTTGGGGTTTAATGCAATTTTCGTAAATCCTGAACGAGCAGCCACTTCAAGTCCATGCTTGATATTTTCTCTTTCTTCATATCCGGGTTCACCCAAAGAAACACTTGTGTCAAACCATCCATTAGATACATGAAGATTTGTCAATTCAATTTCTTTGCAATTTTCAGGCAGATCCAGTTTTTTACCAATCTCGGAAATGTTGCCATTTTTGATCAAAATATCCATTTTTTGATTATGGAATTTTGAATTGCTGTCGATGATCCGGGCAGATCGTAGAAGTATGTTCATTTATTTCTTGTTTTGATGAAAATCATCTAAAATATTTAATTCTTCAAAAACTTTTGAAGCAGAATCTCCAAGATTAAAAAAACCAAGGCAAAAATAATAAATAAATGCCATAAATCTTTATTATTATTGCGGTCATTTCCTTCTTTTAAGGCCTTGTCCAATGAGTCATAAAGATGTATGTTTTCATATGCATCGGCCAAAGGTGAAAGATCATTAAAGTTCAAATCGCTCTCGATTCTGTCATAGTTAAAAGCCAGTCGCTGTAAGAGTTTAGCGTTTGATTGCAATTCATATATACCTTGATCAAGAGGGTATTCTTGTGTAGTGATCTTTGTCACTTCACTTGATTTTGTTTGCATAGGAATAAATTCTGTGTCCTTATTGATAATTTTCACTGGTGAATCATCGGAGTTACCTGTATCTATTGTAATCTCATTTTGTTGTCCAATAGTGAGGTAGATGGCACCATCATTTTTACTTTGAACCGAAAAATTATAAAAAA
>CAJQNF010000017.1 GCA_905479625.1 uncultured Flavobacteriaceae bacterium
CACCAAATGTGGTTAGTGTAAAAAGCCTTCCAAAAGAATTACTCATGACTAAGCATTAAATAATTCGAAAAGCAAAGGTAATATATTAAGGGAGAAGTGAGAAGTGAGAACTGAGAAGTTTTAAGAATTAAGTACTAAGAATTAAGGCTTAAGTCTAAATTTTAGATTTTTAATGAATTCTGAGGTGATGGGAGGTGAGGTGATCGGAGGTGAGGTGCTCACCTCCGATCACCTCAGTTAGAAATTCAAAACTTTAAACTATTTTTATATAATGGTAAAAAACTATCGAATTCATGTCATAGGAACTGTTCAGGGGGTTTGGTTTAGAAAGTATACTAAAGAAGCTGCCTTGGGTTACAATTTGTTCGGTCTGGTAAAAAATGAGCAAGATGGCAATGTATATATAGAAGCCGAAGGTGATGAAAAAGATCTGGGGTCATTTATTGAATGGCTTTATACGGGGTCACCCTTATCGAAAGTGAAAGAAGTAAAGTGTGAGGAAGGAAGTTTACAACATTTTTCCCAATTCGAGATTAGTCAGTAAAGAACCAAAGCTTTATCGCCATGGCAGTAACCATGATGATCAAAAATATTTTAATAGGGCCATCTCCTTTGCTCACTGACCATCTGCTGGTAAACCAACCTCCGAGAGCATTTCCAAAAGCAAGGACCAAACCATATTCCCAATTCATCTTATCGTTCAAGACAAAAATAATCACAGCAAAAATGGTATAAATTCCAGTCACAACGGTCTTTATAGCATTACTTTTTACTAAAGAAAAATGGTTGATACCTGATAGCACCAGTAACATCAAAAACCCTACTCCAGCTTGTATAAAACCTCCATAGATCCCAATAAAAAAGAAAAGAACAATACTGATCCAAAGATGCTTGCCACTTAATCTTTCCACAATATCCTCCATCTTGGTGTTTTTCTTAAACACCAAAAAACCTACAACAATGACCATAATGATAGCAAGAATTTTGTTGAATACGTCACCGTCTATCTCAATGGCCAATTGAGCCCCTAAGATGGCACCAAAAGTTGCTGAAATCCCAAAATATATACTAAAAGGATAGGTCTTTACGCCCTTGCTTCTATATCCAACATTGGTAAAAATACTTTGAATTAAAATCGCAATACGATTGGTTCCATTGGCGACGCTGGGAGGAAGGCCCAAAAAAATCAGCATTGGTAATGTGAGAAGTGAACCACCACCGGCCAATGTGTTAATCACACCGGTTACCACCCCTACAATTGCCAAAAGTATTAATTCCCATTCCATGAAAAAAATTTGGTCATAAATGTACTATAAATTGTGGATAATAAAATTCAAGAAAAAAACCATAAATGTTTTAGTAAAACAAAAAAGCGTATTATATTTGCGCTCGCATTTGAGCAATCAGATACACTCTTGGAGAAATGGCAGAGTGGTCGAATGCACTAGTCTTGAAAACTAGCGAGGGTCACACCTCCGGGGGTTCGAATCCCTCTTTCTCCGCATAATTTTAAACCCACAACGGTAGTTGTGGGTTTTTTGTTTTTCAAGAACGTTAAAAATTTATTTTCATAAGTGATTGAAAAACAAAAAACTCAAACAAGCTTTAGCTTGTTTAAGGTTTAAACTTATGCTCCGGAACCCTCTTCGGGATCACTACAAGTAATCCTCAGAAATATTAACTTCAAAAAAAGCTTCAAAAACAAAAATCCGATCAATCGTATGATTCTTATTTTACCGAATAAAATTGACTCGTATTTTTCACCGACTGTTTGCGATTGTATTTTGGTTTGAAATTTAGATCGTCTATTGCTTTTTTGGAAGAAAATGTAAAATCCTGACAAGTATAAACTACGGCAAACCGACTAAATTTCGGATTGTAGTGTTTGATTGGTCTCCATATTAGTGCAAAAAATTCTGAAATGGCCCCCATGCTATAAGCTAGCCAATAAGGAAGCCAAAGGTTTTTTGGAAAAATTTTATAACCTGCCCCTATGACGATCTGATCAAAAAACTTAAAGAAATTTTCAGCTTGTCCGTCAGTGATGAGATAGATTTGTTTATTGACATTTTTGTTCTTTGTCCACAATGCTTTGGCAGCCAGAACATGCGCATGAGCCATGTTACCAACATAAACATGCTGGCATTTAGAAGATCCATCACCCAATCTAACATAGAATCCATTTTTGGCCATTTCGATCAGGGCCTCCATATGATAGGGATCGGCCTCTCCATAGATGTCTGAAGGCCTTAAGATGCAGGTGTTAAGATTAGAAGAGGAGGCATTCAATACTTCCAACTCACCCAGAACCTTAGATTCGCAATAAACGGTATGGTAGGTGTCTGGATAAGGTTGTTGCTCGTCAATATCTATCAAGGGTTTTCCTGAAAAAATGGCATCCAAAGAACTTGTATAAACCAGTGATTGGATTCCAAATTGTTTACAGGCTTTAATGACATTTTGGGTTCCGCCAAGATTGACCGACAACACTTCTTCACGGGTTCTTGTTCCCCAATCTATAATGGCCGCACAATGGATAATGATATCTATTTCTTGACATAACTTTTCCAGCAATGCATAATTGCGAATATCACCCTTGATAAACTCGATATGAGGGTCTTGATTTTTTTTGAAATCCTGGATATCAAAAACAACGATTTTTTCAGTTTTAAGAATTGTTTCATCGCATAGAAGTTCTTGTACAATTCTACTTCCTAAAAAACCAGCGCCCCCTGTGATAAGAATTTTGGGTAATATTTTTTTCATAAACTGCGTTTCAATAATTGCTATATTGCTGTGTCATGTAAAAGTCTAAATTAAGGATTAGAATCGATACATCAAATGATTAAAACTATTTACCTTTTAAGAGGTTCCAAAGAGGAAAGTTATGTTGACTTTAGTAAGAGAATCAGATCCTTGGCCGAATCTAAGTCAAGTTTGGATGAAATTGAACAGTTAAAGCTTGTTTTAACTGAAAAAAGACCGCCCGTCATTTCAATCATTCCCTTTAAAAGGGATAAAATCGCAGCCATTTCAATTGTTGGAAAAAAATCAAATCCAGATTTTAAAATTCAGGATGTTTCGGGTTTTATAGGCTCGTATCAAGTAACGGAAGCCCTGCCTGTTGCTTATACAAAAACATGGAATGATGGCCAGGTTAGTCCTGGAATTTGCTTGTTAACTGTGTTTAAGAAAAAGAAATCTATAGATTATTCAACATTTATCGATCGTTGGCACAATGGACATACGCCGCTATCACTTGAATTGCATCCGTTATGGAACTATAACCGGAATACTGTTGAAAATTATTCGTCAAATACTATAGAATTATGGGATGGAATTGTAGAAGAGCATTGCAAGACAAGAGGCGATCTTTTAAATCCGTTCAAGTTTTTTGGTAAACCTACCAGGATCATTCAAAACATGATAACGGTTTATAAGGATACCAAATCATTCCTTGATTATGGTTCGATTGAACCTTATTTGGCCATGGAGTATTGGCTCAAAAGTTAAAAGAGTCTATAAATAGCTAAAAATCGAAATCAATACATGCGAAAATTACTTTTTTCATTTTTAAATCTCTCGAATTACTTTAGTAAAATTAAACGCTATGTTTCGGGGAAAACAGAAGAAGATATCCATGCAGAACGGATTGTTTCAGGTAAATCCTGGGAAGAATTCTGTGATCAGTTGAAATTGGCAGCTACTAATCTAAAATACCCGGGAACACCTCAGGATGCTTTTTCACAAGCGGAAGGAATTCGATATTTGACAAGACTTACCAGGGTGTCGTTAGAAGCTTTTGTTGAATTTGCTGACCCCTTGTTCCCCGTTTTTAAAAGAATGGTTCATGAAACAGTTAAAATGGGGGCCGATAATCCTGATAATCATTATTTCAATGCACAGATCAGTGGAGACCATGAGTATAAGATCAAAGGCTCACGTAACTCGGTCGATTATATCGGTTTTTTCACTCAGAATGGAAATTACGGCACAACCGGGGGTATGACACCTTGTGGTGTTTTGGAAGGTAAGGACCTGGTCCTGGAAAAAGACGGTAGTTTTGAAATTGTACTGAGTAGGCAGAGAAAGGGAAAGAATTGGTTAAAAATTGAAAAGGATACGGGCCTGGTAATGGTGCGGCAAACGTTCTACGATCGATTTAAAGAGGTACCGGCCGAACTTAACATTGAAAATTTAAATGGCTTAAAAAGCCCCTCAAGGATAAATCCTAAAATGATGGATGAAGGATTGAAAATGGCTTCTTTATTTGTAGCAGGAGCTCCCTTGTTATTTGCACGCTGGGCCAAGGGTTTTCAAAAGCACCCTAATCAATTGCCTCAGTTTGATCCTGAAGTTTCTAATGCAGCCGGCGGCGATGCCAACATTATTTATTACCATAGTTATTGGAAGCTAAAAGAAGATGAGGCCCTTGTCATTAAAGTGCGTCCTCCTGACTGTCAGAACTGGAATTTTCAGTTAAATAATTATTGGATGGAGTCTTTGGATTATCGATATCATACCATATGTATCAATAAAAATTCAGCCTTTTACAATGATGATGGAAGTGTTCAGGTGGTCGTATCACATCGAGATACAGGCCATAAAAATTGGTTGGATACTTGTGGCCATCATGAAGGTACCATGTGTTGGCGCTGGTATAGGTTAGAAGAGGGAAGTAAAGCCATCGAGCCTGTTTGTGAGATCGTACCAATAGAATCTTTAAGTGTTATATGAAGGAAGACCATATCATAAAATCGAATCAATACAATAGGCAGCCATTCTGGTTTAAAATGGTAAATGGGATTTGGAAAAAGTCATATGTACTTGGTTCTGAGACAATTCTTGAGGTGGGTAGTTTGTTAAAGGCTGCCAAAAAAGAAACAGGCTTGAATGATTTCGGAAAAGACTTTTGGGTTGAACCTCTTGAGGTGCTCATAAAATCGATGAATGAAGAGGCCCATTTGCATCCTATTGGACGTTTTATTTCCAGGCAGAGAATTATTA
>CAJQNF010000018.1 GCA_905479625.1 uncultured Flavobacteriaceae bacterium
AATAGCGATCAAGAAATCAGCATCCATACAGGAGATTTTTTAAGAACCATTGAAGATATAGAAAACTTGATTATCGGGGTTTATGAAAACAGACCCGTTTATTTAAATCAGGTGGCCAAGGTTACCTATGGGGCTGCTTCAGCCAAAGAATATGTTAATTTTGGTTTTGGGAAGGCAGATGAAAACAAAGAAACACATCCTGATCTTTACAACGCGGTAACGCTATCCATTGGAAAACAAAAAGGTGGTGACGCCATGCAGGTTTCTAGTGTGATCCTTGAAAAAATTGAAGCGCTAAAAATGGACCTGATTCCTGACGCAGTTCAGGTAACCGTTTCAAGAAATTATGGAGAAACAGCATCCCATAAGGTTTCTGAATTGTTGAGTCATTTACTTATTGCCATAATTTCTGTTTCACTGGTTGTTATGCTGGCTATGGGATGGAGAGGCGGTCTGGTTGTGTTCTTATCTGTACCGGTCACCTTTGCCCTTACCCTTTTCAGTTACTATTTTATGGATTATACCTTAAACCGTATCACGCTGTTTGCCCTTGTTTTTGTTACGGGTATTGTAGTTGATGATTCCATCATTATTGCTGAGAATATGCACAGGCATTTTAAAATGAAACGACTGCCCTTTAAACAAGCGGCACTGTATGCCATTAACGAAGTTGGAAACCCCACTATCTTAGCCACTTTTACCGTCATAGCAGCAGTATTACCAATGGCCTTTGTTTCTGGTTTAATGGGACCTTATATGAGTCCTATGCCTATCGGAGCTTCGATAGCGATGTTGATTTCCTTGTTTGTGGCCCTAACCATAACCCCTTATCTGGGATATATTTTTCTTAGAGAAAAGGAAGATAAAAGCAAAGAAAAGAAGCCAACTCAAACGCTAGAAGAATCATCCATTTTCAAGTTCTATAAAAAAACACTTGATCCGCTTTTGGATCATAAAAAGTATAGATTTGCCTTTTTTGGGATCAATATATTTTTATTGCTCGCCACTTCCGCCATGTTCCTAACCAAAACGGTTGCAGTTAAAATGCTTCCCTTTGACAATAAAAATGAATTTCAGGTGATTATTGATATGCCTGAAGGAACAACACTCGAAAGAACAGACATGGTCACTAAAGAGATCGCTCAATATATCAAAGAAAGTAGCTATGTCCAAAATTACCAGTCTTATACAGGAACCGCCTCTCCCATCACTTTTAACGGGCTCGTCAGGCATTATGATCTTCGACTGGGATCAAATATCGCAGATATTCAAGTCAACCTCACCGATAAGGGTGACCGTAAAGAACAAAGTCATTATATCTCCACCGTTTTTAGGCCGGAAATTCAAGCCATTGGTAAAAAATTCGGAGCCAATATCAAAGTGGTTGAAGTGCCGCCTGGGCCTCCAGTACTCTCTACCCTGGTAGCTGAAGTCTATGGACCGGATCATCAACAGCAGATGCTTATTGCCGAACAGCTTAAAGGTAAATTTTCAGAAGTAGAAGATGTAGTCGACATAGATTGGATGGTCGAAGACGATCAAACTGAATATAAATTTATCATCGACAAGGAAAAAGCGATGCTGAATGGCATTAGCCCACAGCAAATTGTCAATACCATGCAGATGTCATTAGCGGATCAACCCATTGGCAAAATGTATAGAGATCAATCGAATAGTGACATTGGAATTGTTTTAAAATTCGAAGATAAAGAAAGAGCATCCGTACAAGACCTCATGCAATTTAAGGTGCTGTCAAGCAATGGCTTGACCCTTCCAATCGCTGACCTGGTTCGTTTGGAGCGTGATACAATTAAAAAAAGTATCATGAGAAAAAACCAAAGAAGGGTCGTCTATGTTACAGCTGATATGGCAGGAGAATTAGAGAGTCCTGTATATGCCCTATTGAGCTTGTCAGACCTGCTAAAAGACATTGAAATGCCTGCAGGTTACGAACTACAGGAAGAATGGAACCAGCAGCCCACCAATTCAAGTGAATATACTGTAAAATGGGACGGGGAATGGCAAATTACCTTTGAAGTCTTTAGAGACCTTGGAGCGGCCTTTGCGGTGGTTATAATTATCATTTATGTGTTGCTGGTAGGTTGGTTCCAGAGTTTTCGGTCGCCAGTGGTCATGCTGATCGCGATACCACTATCTCTTATCGGAATCATATTGGGTCATTGGTTATTTGGCGCATATTTTACGGCAACTTCAATGATAGGTGTAATCGCTTTGGCAGGCATAATGGTAAGAAACTCTGTGCTCCTTGTTGATTTTATCAATCTTCGAATTGCCGATGGTGTTGGCATAAGACAGGCAGTGATAGAAGCAGGAGCGGTTAGAACTACGCCTATTTTACTTACGGCAGGAACAGTAGTTATTGGTGCTGTTGTGATGCTATTCGACCCGATTTTTCAAGGGCTTGCAATTTCACTTCTTGGAGGTACGATATTCTCAACATTTTTAACCCTTCTCGCTGTACCGCTCATTTATTACTATCTCGAAAGAGGGAAACACAAAAACAAAAAATAATCACCATGAAACTACTCATAGTCACCGCAGTAAAATCTTATGAAAAGGAAGCTGTAAAATTATTCAAACAGGCTGGAATCTTAGCCTTCAGCAATGCCGAAATAAATGGATTTAAGGCACTTGATCAGGAGGATCTGATCGACAACTGGTTCTCCAGTTCGACGCAAAATGTCAAGTCAGTCCTTTTCTTTACATTCACTGAGGAAGAAAAAATCGACCTTCTGTTAAAAGAATTGGAAATTTTAAATGCAAGAATAGAAAGTGAGAACCCGCTTAGGGCGATCGTACTCAACATAGAAAAATTTCAATAAATAAAAAATTTAATATTATGATCAACAGATATATCAACGTCATTGCAGGAAGTTTTATTCTGATCAGTTTATT